>JAJYPQ010000127.1 GCA_021795255.1 Pseudomonadota bacterium | reverse complement strand
ACCAGCATCCATCAAAGACAAGCTGGCCCCGCATACCGTCGCCATGGAACTCGAGCCGTTGGACTCCGTGATCTCCGACACCACCCTCAGAACGTAGGGAAAGTCACTCAGATCGGGAAGCACGGCCGCCACGGCGCGCTTCGCGAGACGGCCATGACCGATCTCGCGGCGCTTCGGGCTACCGACCCGACCGGTCTCGCCGACCGACGATGGCGGGAAATTGTAATGCAGCATGAACGGTTCCTTGCGCTCGCCCTCGAGGGCGTCGATCATCTGCGCATCGCGTCCAGTGCCGAGCGTGGTGACCACCAAGGCCTGGGTCTCGCCGCGGGTAAACAACACCGATCCATGGGCGCGCGGCAGGATTCCGGTGCGAATCGTGATCGGGCGCACTGTCTTGGTATCGCGTCCGTCGATGCGCGGCTCGCCGCTCAGGATCCGACCCCGCACAATACGCTTTTCCAGATCGCCAAATGTCGCCAGCACCTTATCGGCATGCGGCTTTGGCGCCTCACCTGACAATTCATTCATAACCCGATCCCGGAGCTCCGCCACCCGATCCTGGCGCGCGAGCTTTTCGCGAATCTGATAAGCGGCGGTAAGGTCGGGTCCGATAAAGGCCGCCACACTTGTCATCAAGCCTTCATCCTTGGCGGTCGGCTTCCAATCCCATGACTGGACCTTGGCCTCAGTGACCAATTCCTCGATCGCCTGAATGACGGTGCGCATCTGTTCATGACCAAAGAGAACCGCCCCCAACATGACGTCTTCGGACAAGCCTTTAGCTTCCGATTCCACCATCAGCACGGCGTTCTTGGTGCCAGCTACGACCAAATCCAGCAAAGAGGTGGAGAGCTCGGCCATTCCCGGGTTCAGAAGATAGCGGCCGTCCTTATAACCCACGCGTGCCGCACCGAGCGGCCCTTTAAATGGCATACCGGAAAGGGAAAGTGCCGCCGACGCCCCGATCAGAGAAATGATGTCCGGGTCGATGTCAGGATCAAGCGACATCACAGTCGCAATGATCTGGACTTCGTTAGTAAATGACTTGGGGAACAGGGGGCGAATGGGGCGATCAATGAGGCGAGAGGTGAGGATTTCCTTTTCGGAGGGTCGGCCCTCGCGCTTGAAGAATCCCCCGGGAATCCGCCCTGCGGCGTATGTGCGTTCCTGATAGTCCACGGTTAACGGAAAGAAATCACGATCGGGCGCCGACTGACGCATTCCGACCACGGTGACATGGACTAGCGTGTCACCCATGCTTGCCATGACAGCGCCGCTCGCTTGGCGGGCAATCTCCCCAGTCTCGATCTTTACCGTATGTTGACCATACGGGAACGTCTTTGTAATTTTACCCAACGCGCTTGTCCTCTGTCATTTCCGTGTTAATGCTGACTGCGATCTCGGTGCACCTACTTGCGCAGGCCAAGGCGCGCCACGAGCTCCCGGTAGCGGGCCGCGTCTATGCGTTTCAGGTAATCAAGCAACTTGCGCCGCTTGCCGACCATCCGCAAAAGCCCTTGACGGGAATGATTGTCCTTTTTATGGACTGCAAAATGCTGTGAAAGATCTTCAATATGCGCCGAGATCAGCGCCACTTGCACCTCGGGTGACCCGGTATCGGACTCGCCGCGTTGGTACTCCTTGATCACCTGCACCTTCTTATCCACTGTAAACGCCATACCACCCTCACTTGCCGGAAACTGTTGGAAAACGGGTAAACCGTCATTCTAACCGGCTGCGCCCACCGGCTCAACCTGGGACCCTAGGTCCCATAAGCGCTTAGGCCGGATTTCCCCTCCCAGCTCGGACCAGCCGATACCGAGAAAGGCACCTTCGTCGTCGTATAACCGGGCCCAGCCTTCGTAACCGCGCCCGCCTATGTACACCACTTGACCCCGCCTAGCCGCCCGCGCCAGAAACGAGGGGAGAACAACCGCCGGAAGCGCCGTCAAGGCCACATCACTCCCTACCAGGGGGGTGTCTTGGGTCACCTCCGCCAAGGCCACCGCCTGCGCGATAGTAAAACGGCCCACGGCCATACGGCGCAAGGCCTTCACATGAGCCCCGCAACCCAAGGCTAGGCCGAGATCGTGCGCTAGGCTCCGTATGTACACCCCCTTACCGCACTCGACCTGAAGAGTCACGTCATCTCCGACCCGCTCCAGGAGTCGGATCCCATGCACGCGCACCGAACGGCTAGGGGGCAAGGTCGGGTCACCGCGCCGCGCGCGCACGTAAAACGGCACGCCGGCCTGCTTGATCGCAGAAAACCGCGGCGGGACCTGTTCGATATCGCCCGTAAAGCGCGCCAAAGCGGCGCGGATCTCGGTATCGACAACCGCCACCGGATGCCGCGCCACAACCTCGCCTTCGCAGTCGTAGGTCGAAGTCGTCACGCCCAGGGCGACTGTGACCTGATAACATTTATCGCTTTCGAACAGAAACGAGGCCGCCTTCGTCGCCTCGCCAAAGCATAAAACCAAGACCCCCGTGGCCAGCGGATCCAGTGTGCCCGTATGGCCGCCCTTGCACGCGCGCAGGCGATGTTTCGCTTGTCCCAAGGCTTGAGTCGAACTTAAGCCCACCGGCTTATCGAGAACCAGCAGACCGTCGCGGCGCAGGCACGGTTGCTTCATGACGAGCCTCCCTCGCCACGATCTTCGCGCCGCGCCTGACTTAAAAGCGCGTCGATCCTAAAGCCTTGGTCCGCGGACGGATCGTAGACAAAGACCAATGCCGGTACTACCCGCAAGGCAAGCCGGGCCGCGAGTTCGCGCCGAAACCGCGAGGCCCCGCTATTGAAACCGACTACGGCCGCCAAAGCAGCGTCCTTGCCGAGGTAATGGGTGACAAAGATCCGAGCCTGCTTCAAGTCAGGGCTCACTCTCACCTCGCTCAGTGTCGCCCCCAAGACGCGCGGATCGCGCATCATCGTCAAGGCCAGCGTCGCTATCTCACGCTGAATCAGCGCTCCAATACGGGCAGAACGCGAACCAGGTCTGCGTGGCCGGTTCCTCAAAGCGAGCGCGCGACCTCAACTTTTTCGTACACCTCGATCTGGTCACCCACGTGAATATCCGTGTAATTCTTGATCGTCATGCCGCACTCCATGCCGCCTTTGACTTCGGCGACATCATCGCGAAAGCGCCGCAGGGACTCGATCTGTCCGTCAAAGACCACCACGTTGTCACGTAGCACACGGGCATCCCGTCCCCTCCGGATCACGCCTTCGCTCACCTGACATCCGGCAATCACCCCAACCTTCGGCGTCCGAAACACCTCGCGGACCTCGGCGACGCCTACTACGTCTTCGCGGAACTGCGGCTTCAACATCCCCGCCATGGCCGCTTTCACTTCGTTTACGGCATCGTAAATGACGTTGTAGTAGTGAATGTCGACGCCCTCTGAATCGATCAGTCGGCGCGCGCCGCCATCGGCCCGGACGTTAAATCCGATCACGATGGCATTGGAAGCGACAGCCAGATTGACGTCCGACTCACTGATTCCGCCGACCATGCCGTGGACCACCCTGACCTTGACCTCGTCTGTGGACAACTTCTCGAGCGCATCGGTCAGGGCCTCAACAGATCCCTGAACGTCGGCCTTCACAATCAGGGTCAGGGTCTTCACGTCCCCGTCTTGCATCTGCTGAAACATATTCGACAGCTTGGAGGCCTGTTGACGTTGAATCTTGACGTCCTTGTACTTGCCCTGGCGAAATAGGGCGATTTCGCGCGCCTTGCGCTCGTTCTCGACTCCTGTCACCTCCTCACCGGCATTGGGTACGCCAGAGAGGCCCTGGACTTCAACAGGAATCGAAGGACCGGCCTCCTTGATCGACCGGCCATTCTCATCGGTCATGGCGCGGACCCGTCCGGACTCGCGGCCAGCCAGGATCACGTCGCCTTTACGCAGAACTCCTTCCTGGACCAAGATCGTAGCCACCGGCCCGCGCCCCTTGTCGAGACGGGCTTCGATCACGATGCCCGCGGCTAAAGTCGCGCGCACCGCGGTCAGCTCCAACAATTCGGCCTGTAGCAATACGGCATCCAGCAATTCCTCGATGCCTTGTCCGGTCTTCGCGGACACCGGAACGAAGATATCAGAACCACCCCACTCTTCCGGCACCACCGCATGCGCGACCAATTCTTGCTTGACGCGCTCCATATCGGCTTGCGGCTTATCAACCTTATTGACCGCGACCACGATCGGGACACCCGCGTCACGCGCATGATGGATAGCTTCGACTGTCTGCGGCATGACCCCGTCATCGGCCGCTACAACCAAAATCACAATGTCGGTCACTTTAGCGCCACGGGCGCGCATGGCCGTAAACGCCTCGTGGCCCGGGGTATCCAAGAAGGTGAGCATCCCTTTCGGCATTTCGACGTGGTAGGCCCCGATATGCTGGGTAATTCCGCCCGCTTCGCCGCTTGCCACCTTAGTCTTGCGGATATAGTCCAATAAAGAGGTCTTACCATGATCGACATGTCCCATCACGGTAACGACCGGAGGCCTGGGCTCGTGCGCCCCGGCCTGTTCACCGCTCTTCAACGCCGCCTCGGGATCATGGCTACGGGCCTCGCGGGCAACGTGACCTAATTCCTCGACGACTATGGTCGCGGTGTCGCGGTCGAGCACCTGGTTGATGGTTACCATCATCCCAAGATGCATCAAGGCCTTAATCACTTCAGCCGCCTTAATGGACATCTGCTGCGCAAGCTCGGCCACCGTAATGGCTTCCGGTAGATAGACGTCACGCACCACGCGTTCGGTCGGCATTTCGAAGGCATGTTGGCCGCTCATGCTCGTCACGACCCGTTTACCGCCCGGGGCACGCGGGCTACCGCCACGCGGTCTCTGCTTGCGGTCATTGCCGGCGGGCTTGGGCGCTTGGCGCTCACGACGATCGTTGCGTTCCCTCTCGACGCGGTCCGTCCGTACGTCCTTCTTGGCACGTGGTTCGGGGACCACTTTAGGCGGCTCGTTCACGGGCGCCAGGGGCACGGGAATCTCGACAGGCGCCGTGGTATTGAGTACTGGCGCCTCCTCGCGTTCCTCGGGCACCGCTTGCGCTGCAACGGCAGCTGCGGGGGTAGCGGGGACCTGTAGCGCCTCGGCTACGGGCTCAACAATGGGTAGTTCGGGCTCGGCGACCGGTGGCGCTTCGGGCTCGCCCGGAAGCGGCCGTTTCACGAACGTGCGCTTCTTGCGCACCTCGACCTGCACCGCGCGCGCTTGGCCGAAGCGCGAATTTTGTACGATCTTGCTCGTGGACTTCTGCGTGAGCGTGATCCGCTTGGCCTCTGGTTCCCCGGCCCCATGATGGGTCCTGAGAAAACTCAGGAGGGCCATCTTCTCTTCGTCGGTCAGGGGATCATTGCTCTTCTTCCCATCGATCCCGGCTGCCACCAACTGCTGCAGCAACTTATCCGGGGCGACCCCGATTTGCTCGGCAAAGCTTTTGACTGTTGTCTCAGGCATTTTTGTACGTCAGGCCCCCTGGCCCTGGCCAGCAAACCATGGTGCGCGCGCCGCCATGATCAAGGACCGCGCCCGCTCTTCGTCCAATCCTTCAATCGCAGCTAGATCGTCCACCGACTGATCCGCGAGTTCCTCCATGGTCTTAATCCCATGGCTCGCCAATAACCGCGCCATATGCTCGTCCATCTCCGCCATCGCCAATAAGTCGGCGGCCGGCTCAGCCATGTCGATCTTCTCTTCCAGAGTGATCGCCCGCGTCAAGAGGATATCACGGGCCCGATCACGCATTTGATCGACCTGCTCCTCCGCCAAACCCTCGACCGCCAGCATCTCCTGCTTCGGGACATAGGCCACCTCGTCAAGAGTCATAAACCCCTCCCGCACGAGCAACTCGGCCACCGAAACATCGATATGAAGTTGGTCGACAAACATTTGGACCGCATTCGTCGCCTCGCTTTCGCCACGCGCCGAGGCCGCTTCCTCGGTCATGATATTCAATTCCCAGCCGGTGAGCTCGGACGCCAGACGCACGTTCTGCCCGCCCCGGCCGATCACCTGGGAGAGTTGCGATTCGTCGACTATGACATCCATGCTGTGAAGCTCTTCGTCGACGACGATCGATAGCACCTCGGCGGGAGCCAAGGCATTGATGACGAATTGGGCGGGATCGGGAGACCACTGAATGATATCAACCCGTTCCCCGCCAAGTTCATTCGATACGCTCTGGACACGCGAACCCCTCATACCGACACACGCGCCAATCGGGTCAATACGCGGGTCCTTAGAATTTACTGCTATCTTGGCGCGTAAACCCGGGTCACGCGCAGACCCATGAATCTCTATCAGACCTTCGCCGGCTTCAGGAACTTCGAGCTTAAAAAGCTCCACTAGGAGCTGGGGGGTCGTGCGGCTCAGGAACAGCTGGGGCCCGCGGGGCGCCGAATGCACGTCCTCGAGATAGGCTCGCACTCGGTCGCCGGGTCGCAAACCCTCGCGCGGAATCATGGCCGATTTGGGCAACAGCGCCTCAGCGGCACCGAGCTCGATAATGGCATCCCCACGCTCAAGGCGCTTCACGACACCCGTGACAAGCTCACCCTGGCGACTCTTGAACTGATTGACAATCTGTTCGCGCTCGGCCTCGCGGACCTTTTGTACGATCACCTGCTTCGCGGCTTGGGCCGCGATGCGGCCAAAATCGACGGCCTCGAGCGGCTCTTCGATATAGTCCCCGACGGCTGCCTCCGGATTACGCACCTGTGCATCTTTCAGTCGCAATTCTCGGCCGGGAAACTCCAATGCCTCCTGATCGTCTGCCACCACGACCCAGCGCCGGAACGTGTCGTATTCGCCCGTCTTGCGATGAATCTCTACCCGCGCGTCGATATCTTCCTTATGGCGCTTACGCGTCGCCGTTGCCAGAGCGGCCTCAAGCGCGCCAAAAATGACCTCCCGATCGACATTCTTTTCGCGGGAAACGGCCTCAACCACCAGCAAAATTTCATTCGCCATCACAACCTCCGCCCGCTCTAAAGATCGGGCACAAGCCTAGCCTTCTCGATATTAGCGAGGGCTAGATCATAACGCGTCTCTTCTGTCTCAAGGACGATGCACTCGCCGCTCAATCCCCCGAGGCGCCCCTGAAAATTCCGGCGCCCATCTATCGGGGTCAGCGTCTTAATTTTGACCTGGAAACCGGTAAAACGAGTAAAATCTTCGCGCCGAGCCAGGGGCCTGTCCAGACCCGGGGACGACACTTCTAATGTGTATTGCCCGGGAATCGGATCCTCGACATCGAAAAGCGCGCTTATCTGTCGACTAACGCGCGCGCAGTCGTCCACATGAATGCCGTTCGGCCCGTCAATATAGACCCGCAAGGTCTTTTGACCGCTGATAAACTCAATATCCACGAGCTCGAATCCTAGCCGACCCACCGCGGGCTCAACCAAGGTCCGTAAACGATCTGCTGGAATCCGCTTTTCCATAGCCTATAAATGCAAAAGTGGGCATACGCCCACTTCCGCCACAACCCACACAAGATAAAGGTGGATTATAAGCTTTCCGCGCCAAACTTCAATGCACGGGTTTTAAGCTTGCCATTGGCGGCGAACATGGTAGACTCTGCGCCCTTCGGTGCGGGGTGGAGCAGTCTGGCAGCTCGTCGGGCTCATAACCCGAAGGTCGTAGGTTCAAATCCTACCCCCGCTACCAATTATTATCGCACCATCGGCTACCCGGCCGCAGACGGTCCTAAGACAAGAATCCAGAAAGCGGGCACTCCCCACAGCATTTTTGCGCTTCCCAAAGACCCAGCAGCCCCCTTGAAGCAGCCAGTCTCAGGTCTTGGTAGCCGATGCGCACGCAGCGGATAGCCCTAACAATCTCGAGCATCTTGCACCTACCCACGCCACATCCCCCGGGTCCGGCCCCACGCTTAAGGAATCGCCAACGCCCCCAGCGGTCGGATAGCGTAGACATCAGTCAGCCCCTAGAGTAATTCGATGCTAAAGATCCTGACCCTCAACCTCAATTACGACAACACCGGGGCGGGCGCCTGGGCGCAACGCCAGGCGCGTATTGAGGCGCTTCTGCAAACGGAAAGGCCTCAGATCGTCGCCCTGCAGGCGGTTCATGTCAGTCCCCAGCTAGACCAAGTGAAGGCCTTGACGCGCGCCTACCCCTATCGTCATCAGCTCTTCATGGCGGCAAGCGAGTCGCTTCCCCATCAAGGCAGCGCGATTCTCGCCGATGTCCCTTTGAGCGCCCCTTGGTCCTATGCCCTACCCCGCGAGAAAGATGACGAGGATCCGTCGTTTAGACGCGCGATCGGGGCCACTTTTGCCTGGCATGGGGAGGTCTGGCAGTTCACTAACGCTCATTGCTCTTGGATTCCCGCGCAAAATCTTCGCCAGATAACGGCTTTAGAAACCGCTCTTCAGGCGTTTCCCGGACCCCAGTGCTTGGTGGGAGACTTTAACGCCACCCCGGACGGGGCGGGAATTCGCCACCTCACGCAAGCGGGCTGGGTTGATAGTTTCGAGGTCGCAGGAGAGGGTCCGGGCGCGACCTTCCCGACACCCAGGCCCCAGAGTCGTATCGACTACATCTTTCTCAGTGGGGTCGACTCGCAACGCCTACAGGATATCCGGGTGGTCCCGGATGCACACACGCCTTTATCTGATCATCAAGCCCTCATCCTGACACTCACCAGATAAACATTTCATCATTGGCGCGGAGCGCTACTCCGACAGAGGCTATCCGAAAAACATCACCCCCAGGGACCCCAATCACCAGGAAAACCCAAGGAGACACACATGCCGACACACCTGTCACGACGCCTGTTCCTCCGCAGCACCCTCGTCACGATCGGGCTTGCCCTGCCCGCCATGGCGCTCGCGAAAGCGGTTCATCAAAAGCTTAGCAAGGCCTCCGTGCACTATCAAACCCACCCCAACGGTCACAAGATGTGTGGCATGTGTCGGTTTTTTGTTCCCGCCGTGGGACATTCCAACGGTCTCATGATGGGGGGTATGAAAGCGAACGGCACTATGGCGCCTGGACATTGCCTCAAGGTCACAGGACCCATCACACCGATGGGTTATTGTGTTCTGTTCACGCCGCGACGTCGCGCCCACCCCTAACGAGCCCTTATCTCCATCCTAGTTCATCGCAACGGGGCTTGAGGCGGGAGCCCTACACTACTCATGAAGGTATAAAGAGTCTGTCCGGACGCCCGAGGCGACACCCGGGCTATCCGCCCAGCCACCCATGAAGGCCATCGG
>JAJYPQ010000126.1 GCA_021795255.1 Pseudomonadota bacterium | reverse complement strand
TGCAGTCAAGCAGTCGGCGCTGTTCTTTTTCTGTGCGCGCGGTAACCGGAGTCTGGTGGCCGCCCATATCCTGCGCGATATGGGCTATCCGCACGCCTATTCGGTTGCGGGCGGCATGCAGGCGTGGCAGAACGCAGGATTGCCATTCGTATCTGTCGAGGCGGGCGGCGGGGATGAAGCGTGACCTCTTGCGCCGCGAATTTTTGCTAGGGCCTAAGGACACCGTTGGCGGATGCAAAATACTGTCCCGCAGTAAGGCAAGTTGACGGGCCGCAACTTTGTGAGCTATGTTGCTTGCCGTCAACACCGGGAAACCGGGCGCGCGAACCTGCCTTCGGGCAGTAGGCTTCAGCAACACGGGCAACAACGAGCCCGCTGGAGCCTTCATAGAAAAACCAGGCCGCCCGCACGCTACAATCCAAGAGGGTTCCGCCACAAGCGGACTCCGCGCGCGTAAGCGGCCGCCTTTTTAGGTCAACCCAATGCGCCGTTACGCTATTCTCGTTGACGGTGGTTTCCTCAAAAAGAAGCTTGGCTCGCAAGGGTCCCCCGTTGGACGGCGCCCGCTTTGACGCCTTCCTAGAGACCCTCAAAAAACAACCGGCACTATCTGCGCTTCTGCTCCACCGCATTTACTACTACGATGCTCCCCCGTTTGAGGAAAGCGTGGACAAACCCCTGAACGGCGGCGGCAAGACAAATTTCGGGACAACGCCCTTGTCGCGCCCAAACAAAGCCTTGTTTGAGCGACTCAGAGAGGCTCCTTTTGTGTCCCTTCGACTCGGAGAATTGGCGTTTCGCGGCTGGAAACTCGCAAAACAGCGTCTCAGCGGAGCTTCTGGGTCCGATATAACCGTGCGCGCGACCGACCTGAGACCTGACATCCAGCAAAAGGGTGTTGATATGCGCATTGGGCTGGACATAGCGTCACTCACCCTCAAACGCCACGTGGATGTCATTGTCTTAGTCACAGGCGGCAGCGACTTCATTCTTGCCATGAAGTTTGCTCGACGTGAAGGTGCTCAGCTATTTCCCGTACCCCTTGGGCACAGCATTGAATCGGGCTTGAAAGAACACGCCGACCTCATTTTGGATAAAATCACACCACCACAACTCACCGCGCCGGAACCTACCAAAACCAGTCGAACCAATCTACCCTCAAGCCGTTAATGCAGGCGCCGAATGACATCTCGCAAGAGTGGGCTTTTGCGCCGCGCGTAGGCGGTCCAACGTGCAGGTGTTGGGCCGCCGCAGCCGCTAGGCTTCGCGCCCATTACGCCTCGTCGGTTGCCGCCGGAACAAGAACCAGCCCAGGGTCCATATACATCAGAAGGCTCAAGCAGCTCCATCCTGCGCGGGTCAACATTGCCCGGGATAAGGACGTGCTGGTCGGTCAGCTGGGGTGGTCACACTTCTGCCGGCGCGTGATAGGTCTTGAGTGCGGTAATTTTGCGCACCATCCCCACAGGGATACGAAACAGGCCGAACCGGTCACCGTGATTGTATTTGCCCCCGGCGCGACCCTGGCGAGGCCGAGTCCAAACGTGACTCCGCGGCATGAGCGTCTCCATAACACGGCTCGCCCAGGGCATGGCCATATGCTACACTCGGCGCGTCTTGCCGCCCCTCTAAGGTCGTTTCCCGGGGAAGGAGGTCATCCGATGCAAGCCCTGGAATTTGAGAGCGTGACGCACAATCATTCGGTACCGGTCCCGGAGAACATCCCCGATGGGACGCCGGTGAAGGTTGTCGTATTGACACAAACCGCCTCAACGGAAGACCGCCAGCGCGCGTTCAAGGGGTTGCTGTGCGAGGTGGCACAAGGGCTGACGGATGCGGACCTAGAACGCTCCCGCGACACGGGACGTCCCATTCCTGAATGGCCTACCTCTTAGATACCAATATCATCTCCGAACTGCAAAAAGGCGTCCGGGCACACCCGTCCGTGCAGAGTTGGTTTGCTCAAACGCCCTATGAGGCGCTGTTTCTTTCGGTACTCGTTATCGGAGAACTCCAGTAAGGCATAGCCCGGCTCCGCCGCCGGGACGCCACGCAGGCCAACCGGCTGGCGGAGAAACTCCAGAGTCTCGAGTCCTCGTTCCAGGATAGAATCCTTCCTATCACAACGCCCATCGCCAGACGCTGGGCGGACAACAACGTCCCCGACCCCTTGCCGCTCATCGACGGTTTACTCGCCGCGACCGCGCAGGAGCATGGTCTCATCCTGGTCACACGCAACGTGCGCGATGTCGCGCCGAGCGGCGTCGCGACATTGAACCCTTTCGAGCAGACCGCGTAATACGCCACGCTCGCCATCATGGCGGCAGGCTTTTCATGCCTCCTCCGTCGGGGCGTAGCTCTCGATGACCCGAATCCTGCACACCATGCCGACCGGGATGCGAAAGATGCCAAGCCAGTCGCCGCAGGTGCTGCCGTTTCCCAAACGCATCACGTATCTCTGTCCGGGAAGTCTCCGGCGGGGTAGTAGCCCGGACACGGGCCCATGTTGTCTTGCTAAAGCACGGAATCAAGCACCGCAGGATGTTTGTGCGGGCTTCTTGGAGCATGCCCATGAACTGTGCCATGGAGCCAAGAAGCTTACCCACTTTCGCTATGCGCGCAAGGCGAGCGGGTTGAGAGTGTCACAGTCTTACGCGGTTCAACCGCAATGCATTCAGGATCACCGACACCGAACTAAAACTCATCGCTGCCGCTGCGATAATAGGGGAAAGCAGTAAGCCGAAGAACGGATAAAGCGCGCCGGCTGCGATCGGAATGCCAAGCACGTTATAGATAAAGGCGAAAAACAGGTTTTGGCGGATGTTGTGCATGGTGGCGCGGGAGAGGCGCACCGCGCGGACAATGCCTCGCAGGTCACCCTTGATCAGGGTGATGCCCGCGCTTTCCATGGCCACGTCGGTACCGGTGCCCATCGCGATGCCCACTTGCGCGAGCGCGAGCGCCGGCGCATCGTTGATGCCGTCCCCTGCCATCGCCACGATCCGTCCCTGGGCGTGCAGTTGCCTGACTATCTCGGATTTCTGCTCGGGCAATACCTCGGCCTCGACACGGTCGATGCCAAGTTTCTTTGCCACTGCTTGCGCCGTAGTGCGATTGTCTCCCGTCAGCATGGTCACCTGCACGCCTTCTTCGTGCAGGGCGCGGATTGCATCCAACGTGGAATCCTTTATGGGATCGGCCACGCCGATAAGCCCGGCGGCCTTGCCATCTACCGCCACCAGCATCACCATCTGGCCGTCAGCGCGTAGCTGCTCGGCGCGCCCCGGCAACTCGTCTGCCGCTATGTGCAATTCCTCAAATAACGCCAGGTTGCCGAGCGCAACGGCGTGCTTCTCGACTGTCCCCGCCACGCCCTTGCCGGTATAAGAACGAAAGTCGCTGACGGTTACGAGCGTCAGTGATTTCTCCTGCGCGCCCTTCACGATGGCCGCCGCCAGCGGATGTTCGCTCGCCCGCTCCAAGCTTGCGCCCAGGCGAAGCAGGACGGCCTTGTCAAAACCTCCCAGCGCTTCGACCGACATAAGACGCGGCTTGCCCTCGGTCAGCGTACCCGTTTTGTCCACTAGCAGCGTGTCGACCTTTTCCATGGCCTCTAGAGCCTCGGCGTTTTTTATCAGCACGCCCGCCAAGGCGCCGCGCCCGGTACCGACCATAATCGACATCGGTGTCGCAAGCCCCAGCGCACACGGGCAGGCGATGATCAGTACCGCCACCGCGTTGACGATGGCGTGCGCCAGACGCGGCTCCGGTCCAAAGATGCCCCATATCGCCAGGGTCGCGAGAGCGGCCACCACCACCATGGGCACGAAATACCCGGCAGTGACGTCTGCGAGTCGCTGAATAGGTGCTCGCGAACGCTGGGCCTCGCTCACCATATGTACGATCTGCGCAAGCATGGTATCGGCCCCGACCCGTTCTGCGCGCATCATCAAACTGCCCGTTCCGTTTACCGTGGCCCCGATCAGCCGCGCGCCCGTTGCCTTCTCTACCGGGATGGATTCGCCGGTGACCATGGACTCATCCAGCGCGCTTAGGCCTTCGAGCACCACACCGTCAACGGGCACCTTCTCGCCGGGGCGCACATGCAGTACGTCCCCAGGCACCACTTGCGCAATCGGAATATCTTCCTCGCTACCGTCAGCACGCACGATGCGTGCGCTCTTTGGAGCGAGCCCCAACAGCAGCTTGATCGCAGCGCCCGTCTGACTGCGCGCGCGCAACTCCATTACCTGACCCAGAAGCACCAAAGCCATGATTACCGCGGCCGCCTCGAAATAGACCGGCACGGTGCCGCCCATGCTGCGCATTGTCGGAGGAAAAATACCGGGCGCGAACAGGGCCACCAGGCTGTAAGTCCAAGCGACACCGACGCCGAGGGCGATCAGGCTGAACATGTTCAGGCTGCGGTTCACCACAGACGCCAAGCCACGCTGAAAAATAGGAAGCCCAGCCCACAGTACGACCGGGGTGGCGAGTCCGAATTCCAGCCATTGCAGCATTTGCATGGAGAGAAATTTCGGCACGGTCCGTGGGAAAAGATCAGACACCATCGTCACCAGGAATACCGGGGTGGCCAGCGCTGCGCTCACCCAAAAGCGGCGCGTCATGTCGCGCAATTCCGCGTTATCTTCTAGAGAAGCATTGCGCGGTTCCAATGTCATGCCGCAAATCGGGCAACTGCCGGGCTTGCTACGCACAATCTGCGGATGCATCGGGCAAGCGTACTCGACGGTACTGTTAGCCGGCGGGCTGGCCCGCTCCAGTGTCATGCCGCATCGGGGACACGAACCGGGCATGGCCTGGCGCACCTCCGGATGCATGGGGCAGGTATAAGCCCCGACAGGGGGTTTGATACCGGTCGTCAGAGCTAAGTCAAGGTATTGGCCAGGATTTGCCGAAAACGAATCCATACAGTGTTGTGAGCAAAAGTCATATCGCTTACCGGCATGCTCCAAGCTGTGCTTTGAGCCGCTGTCCACTTCCATGCCGCATACAGGATCCGTAGTTGCGTTCATGGTCGATCTCCTTTAATTGCCTTCGTTAGAAATCCCTTAACTGCGGACAGGTGTGGCGCCCACATATGTCGATGTGGGCGCAACCGTCACCCTGAGTACACTATGTACTATACCGGCCTAAAGCCATAGTAGACAGGTCCGTCATTGCTGCCCGATTCTCGGAAATCGATCTTTGCGAGGGAGACTGAGAGGGTCTGATCCATTCTCATAGCGCCGCAGCCATACAAGCGTAAAGCCACACCCTCTCTGCCATTGTCCGGAAGTCACGTTTTTCCAGCCCACAAAGTGGTTTGAAAGGTGGGTGGATAGGATAATGACGTAAAAACGCTCGATACCTTGGATGAGGGGCTTTTGCATGCCGCGAAGCTTATGGAGATCCATGCCAGTCGATGTATCGCAACCTAGATGAGCGTCATTGATCAGTATGTCGCTCCGGCAACGCCCTGGATCTTTTCTATGGCTCTTCGTTGCCAAAAAGGCCAAGCTGTATCTCACGGTTGTCCTTAAAAATCATGGGTCGGCCGTAGTTGGCGAATCCTGCCATATCCGTAACGCGGCGCACAGGCTTTCATTTGACAATGGACCGGCCCCATTCGCGCGGCAGTGAGCGGAATTTCATGCTTCACCCCAAGGCCAGGAAAGACCACATTTTCTATGCCTGACGAAATGATGCGCATGGACAGATACTTGCTTAAAGCAAACAATGCAAGCCCGCCCAGATCGATCTGGAAAATCCAATGGAAGGTGCGCAAAAGCGCCGGGGATAGCCCTGATTTCTCCTCATCACATGGTTGCCCTTGATTGGGCATCAGCGAGAACCGCAGCCACTTACCTCTGCGGGCCAGGGGCGCTTGCATGGCTGGTGCTGCCCCGTGAATCTTGTCTCCGACCCGACGCTGCGCCGATCCGGCATCTGATCGCCTGATCGCATCCCGTCGCATCGCCCCATCCGTACCGTCTCGTCCGCCCGACGATTTGCGCCGCGGTTGCTGGCCGCCCACGCCTCCGTCAACGTATCGAGCATTCGGTTCGCAAGCTCCGGCGGCGTAAAAACCTCGTCGTTCGAGAGATTCGCGATGCACGTCAGCACATCCGGGTTACGGCCCCGCAGGGTGAAGGCGGATTGCTCGCTCACGCGTGCGCTCCCAGCACGAAGCGAGATTGTTCGATGCGCCGCATCTGATAGGGCGTCATGAACCGCACGCCCAGACTCACGCAAGCATTTGGTATCTTGATCCGCCCCGGCGAGTTGGCGGGAACCTCGTTGCTCACTACCACGTGGTTGCCGGCCAGCGCATGGGCTCGCAAGTAGAAGTCCGCGGCCGGCAGAAAAGTGTTGATGGCGGCCGGCGTATATTGCTGCCCGGTGGCCCATGTGCTGACCTGAGTGAACTGCAGCGCCAATGCCGGTGGCGTGCGCCGAAAGAGCCCAAGGCCGTGGTTTCTGGCCCAGTCCGACAATTCGTCCTGACCGGCTTCGATTTCATCGGCCACCTTATCGATGCTGGACACCGAGCCGGTATGACCCTTATGCACCAGCCAATCCCAGAACGCCGGACAGAAATCCAGGCCGTAGTGCAGGTTCTTCGCGGACATGAACACATTGGCATCCAGCAGATAGCTCATGCCATTATCCCCAGCTCGCGCGCGGCTTTATAGAAGGTGGCCGTCTTGCGCACACCCAGCATGCGAAAGGCATCCGGGAATGAGGTCAAGCCCTCCAGTGTGCTGGACACTATGGCACGAGCGAAGCGCTTGCTGGTGCGTGCGCCGAGGCTGCGGTAGAAATCACCGCCACCGCTGCCGCGCCCCTTCAGCGTGCGCCACCGTTCCTGTTCCTCACGGTAGTGCTGCCACAGCGCAGCCTGGCTGATGGTGCCCGCATCAAACAGACGGTGCAAGGTGACCAGGGTGCTGACCTTGAACTCGCGCGCCAACCGCTGGATTTCATCCGGAATCGGCGCGTTGCGCTGGTGCACTGCTCGCAGTTCCTCCAAGGGAATCAGCAGTTCCGCCGCCACTTGGTTGCACCAACGCTCGGCTCGCTGCTCGGGCACCTGGCCCGCCTGGGTGTCCGATACGCCTGTAGCATTCAGCCACAGATGCGCCAGCTCGTGCGCCAGCGTGAACATCTGCGCGGCCTTGCTGTCGGCGCCGTTCAGGAAGACCAGCGGCGCCAGGTCGTCCGCTAGCGCGAAGCCGCGAAACTCTCCCACGTCCAGCTTGCGGTGACTGTTGCTACCGACGATGGAACTGACCATCACCATCACGCCAGCGTCTTCGGCCTTGGCGATCAACTGGCGCAGTGCGTCCGTCCAGGTGGGCAACTCGCGACGCGCTTCAGTAGACAGGCCCAGTGTCTCGCGCAACCGTCGCGCCACGTCCTCGGGCGCTTCCTCCATGCTGGTGCTACCGACGAATGGCAGGGCCGGCAAGCCTTGCATCCGGGCATGTTCGCGGTACCAGTCCTGCCGCTGCTGGCACAGGTAGAGGGTGTCCAGCAGGTCGCTGCTAGGTTCGGCGAGCGCATCATCGCGCACGGTGCGGAAGTCCGGCACCGGCAACGCCAGCGCGGGCGGCTGGGGCAGGAAGAAGTAGCCAAAGGCCGTGTGCGTGAGGCGTGCGAAGTCTTCCAGTTGCTTGAGCGTGGGTTGGGCATCGCCACTGAGCCACAAGGGCCACTTGCGAAAGCGCGCCGCCAGATCGTCTTCATGCAGGCGCGCGCGTTGCGCGGCCCAGCGAAGCACGGGGACGGAAGCCGCCACGGTGGTCATGCCTTCTCCTCGGGCGCAAGGGCTCGCGCCTCTCGCGCAAAACCGGTGGCCAGCTCACTCACTGTCATCGGCGGGTAGGTCTTGGCCGGGGTGAAAATCTCGTGCTTGCCCAAATGGGCGAGGAGCGAGCCTTCCGCGCTGAAGGCCGACGAACCGGTGAGCACGTCGAAGCGGAAGTCACGGCGCTGAAGTTTTCCTTTGCCGAGGTAGCCCCACTCGGCAAAGGGGACCGCCTGGCCGTCATGGGCGCGCATCGTCAGCGCATCACCGTGAACAAGATTCTGCGAAAGTACGTAGTAAGCGGCCCGATACAGGTAATCCCACTCTTTGATCTTCAGGTAGTCAGTAAAGATCTCCAGCATATTTGCCCGGCACTCTGCGATGTTGTCCGGCAAGGGCTCAATTCCGTAAGAGCACATCAGAGCAAGAAGGGCATAGTGCTGCTTCTCGAAGTCGGACTTCCCGAACTTCAGTTCGACGGCGGAGTTTGCGCTGCAGAATCTTCACGAGGAAGTTCCCGCTTCCACACGCCGGTTCCAGAAAACGGGAGTCAATGCGCTCAGTTTCGCCCTTGACAAGATCGAGCATCGCCTTGACCATCCACGCGGGGGTGAATACTTCCCCGTGGTCGGCGACGCGCCGTTTGGTCTCCACTAGGCCCATGGAACTATGGCGTTCCGCGGAAACACCTTGCACGTCATCGGGCGCTTGCTGTTCGCGCAGCGGGTGACCCACGCAAGGTGTGGCAGCTTCCTTCCGACTCGCGGTTTTCTTCGCCGTCATCGTGCCTTGATCCTGCCGCTTGCCCGCAGGCGCTTCCGTCTCGAAGAGCGTACCTTGCTCCGGGATCGCGATACCGTTACGAGCACACCAGTCCCCGGATCAACACCTCCACCAGGCTGACGATGGAGCGGTGCTCACGGTTAACCGCTGCCCACAACGCTTCTTTCAGGCTGGGCTCGATGTGAAAGGTTAGCGTGGTGGTCTTGGCAGCAGCCATCGCTTTCCTCTCAGTGGGTATACTGGGAATGGACCGCAATGTACGGTAAAGTCCGATACAATCCAAGGTATTAACAAGAAACTGTCTGAAGTGGTCCCTACGCCGCGAACCTCATAGACGGGGACTGACCGGCGTTTGCCATTCCGCGTGCATACTCGTTGGGTGACAAGTAGCCCCGTGAGGAATGCAGACGCGCGGGATTGTAAAATCCATGGATGTAAGCCGCGATGCCTGGGTGTGCCTCCTGTTTCATCGCACACGGTTGCGTGATCTCCTCGGCCTTTAGTGTGGCGAAGAAGCTCTCGGAGACTGCGTGTGCCAACAATGTCCCAAAAGGGCGGTTGGCTTGGTTAGGGGGTGTGCTAACTGCTTGATTTTATGGTGCGCCCGGAGAGATTCGAACTCCCGACCACCTGGTTCGTAGCCAGGTACTCTATCCAACTGAGCTACGGGCGCGTTTTGGAAC
>JAJYPQ010000125.1 GCA_021795255.1 Pseudomonadota bacterium | reverse complement strand
TCGCAGGGACGAACCACCTTGGCTGTGATTCCATGCGCATCCGGATGCCGGGGATTGATGAGCGCATTGCGCTCCTCCGGCACAATCACCGAAGGCACTAATAGGATCACCGAACGGTTCGACGACAACCATCCCGACCCGACGTTGATGCTGCCGGTCCCGGCAGGGATGGCCGACCACGTGGTTGGCAGGTTTGCGACATCGGCCTCTTCGCGCTGCGCCCAGGTCTCGTCGGGCACATCGATTTCGACTAAAAACCGGTTAAGCGGCAGGCCGGTCGTGTCGACTTGGGCTGCGGTCTCGAGCATAGCCAGCGCGATCGACGTGGAGCAGTACACGACTGGCTCGTTTTCGTTATTCCAGCGACCTGGCCCTCTGGCGGCTCCGGCGCCACTCAGATCAGCGGCAGAGTGTTGGCGGGTGTCGCTGGCGATACGCCAGAGCTTCACTGGTATGCGCCACTTCCGATGGAGCGCAGGAGACGCGCGACGAGCTCAACGCCTGTGGGGGTGTCGAGGAGATCCGCGGGCTTGACGCCGCCCAAGGAAGGCTGCGGACGCTCGATCCACCGACCGAGCCACTTGGCAGCATCGAAATGTACCGCCTCCGGGGCGGTACTCTGCGCAACAATCTCTTTTGCGATACCGAGCAGTTTCACCATCCCGATCGCCGCCTGGCCACTGGAGGCCTTGATCGTTCCGCCGGACGCGATTTTTCGAGCTGCGGACGATTTAGCAATGCCTAGCACGGAGACGAGGCGGGTTGAAGGGATATCGAGCCTTTTGGCAAGGATCCGGATCAAAACACCTTCGACACCAGTGCGCTCAAGATTCACAATCTGATATGGCGTTGCGTGCGCAACCTGGTCCACAAACACATCGAGGCCCCGGCTTTTTTGGAAAACGATCGACACGGCTCCTTCTTTGGTACGCCTTGCCGTCGGGCGTGTGCCTGATTTTTCGGTAAGTTCAGTCATGAAGGATTTTCCATATCTTCCAATTGAGATGAAGTATAGTCCCATTTGGGACAATGTGGTAGTGTGCATGGGCTTGCAAAAACGATATGTGGCGCGCACCAACCTGCGCGGGCACATGTTCAACGGCGCCGGTAACCCCACTGCTCGAGTATCCCTTGAAGCTGATCGAGGTCGTAATAGTCGATTACCACTTTTCCCCTGCCCTCACGGTTGGCCTGGATGCCAACCCGCGTGCCAAGGAGCTCCGAGAGCCCCTGTTCTAGTGCCGCAATATCGGGGTCTCTGGCCGACTCGGTCCCGGTGGTCTGGCGATAATCTTGGGCTGAGCGGCAGGCAGCCTCCAAGGCCCGAACACTCAGCTTTTCACGCACAGCCCGCCGCGCAAGCTCTCGTTGCGCCGCTCCCTGCACCATAAGCAGAGCTTTACCCGCACCGACTGACAATGAACGTTCGCGAATCAGTTCCTGGACGGCCGGGTCGAGCTTCAGTAGACGCAGGCGCAACGCTACGTCATCGCGCGTGCATTTCTTGCCTGGCCCTCTGGCGGATCCCTTCTCCTCCCCGTCGTTTGGCTCGGCGCCGTACAGCCTCGCTATTCGCTCTTGCGTGTAGTCGAATTCGTCGATGAGCCGCCTGAAGGCCTCGGCTTCCTCAATAGGGTCCAGATCTTCGCGTTGAATATTTTCGGTGAGTGCCATTTCTGCCGCCTGACGATCTGACGCGCGCCATATTATGGCGGGCACGTCACGAAGCCCTGCCAGTTGGGCTGCTCGCCAGCGCCGCTCGCCAGCGATCAATTCGTAACGGGTAGGCGGCTCCCCAATGGGGCGCACCACAACAGGTTCAATGATCCCGAGCGCGCGCACGCTCTCCGCCAGGTCCTCCAGCGCCTGACGTTGGAACCGCTGACGGGGCTGATATCGGCCCGGGTCGATCAGGTCGATCGGTAGCTGGCAGAGGCGTTTATCATCTTTTAGTGCAGATTCCATCTTCACTCCCGATTTGTGGCACGTGCCACAATATCCAACTGCACAGTCCTACTTTCCCAATGCCAAGCCTAAAGATAGGCTCAAAAGATGGTTGGCTATCCACAAATCCGTATGTACTTCAATAGATTAGCCGATTTTGGCGGCCCGTAAAAGGTCTTAGCTACCCATCGAATTAAATTTTAATTCCACCACCACTTTTCGATTTACTATCAATACGTTACTGACTATTTTAGCCCACGTTTGCTCTGAAAACCTCCCTATCGTTTGTGTCGTGTGCCAAGCGGTACATCACTGCTGCACGAATGATGTCGCCTTGCACACCCTCCCACTCCGGATACTGCGCGCGGAGGATTCGGTACCCTACTTTCATGAGATCTGCCGTCGACTCATCCAGGTAGATTGGCTCAACTGCGTCTTTGTCTATCACGTCCACACCGAGCCCGACTTGTGTGAGCCCTGGGTCATCTCGGAACAGCATCGCGATGGCCTCTCTCACCCAACGGCTCTTTCCCCGCGGTCCGTACCCATGCGCGTGCGTGACATGAGCTGTGTACTCTGCGCGGAGCAACGAGGGTAATGTGAACGCAGTGCGACGCACCCTACCCTCCTTTCAGGAACTCGTTCCAAGCCCGCTGGACGTCGTCGACATTATCCCAGTCGACGCCGCGCCGCTGCGAGGCCTTGCCCACAGCCAATAAAATGCGTTTCACGAGAGCCAGGTTCTCTGTTTTTCCGAGGCTCACGGACAGGCGCTTTCGACCGCGACGGTTTTCGCTCTTGGTGGTCGCCCTTCGCGCGATCGATGTCACGGATCTTGCCGATGCCCCTCCCATAACCGCCGCAATCGCTTCCTCACGCGCCCGCAGTTCGGGGATGCGAGCGATCTCCCAAGCGCTACGCAGGCTGGCGAGTTTGCCGCTGCGCAAACACTCCTCCACGTCCGGCGGAGCCTCCAGGAGGTTAAGCAGCATGGATGCATGCCCCATCGAGACCCCCACCGCTCGAGTAAGGTCGGTCGGGTTTTGGATGGCACGCCCCTCCCGGCCCTCCTCTTCGATTAGGTCCCTCAATGACTGGAGTCGTTCCCACGCCAACACGTCTTCGCGCTGAATGTTCTCGATCGACTGCGTGCGCCGAAGATCCTTTGGCGTTCCCGTTACAACGATGGCCGGAACAGATTTAAGGCCAGCCAGAACCGATGCCAGCACGCGCCGCTCGCCGAATATCACGCGATACACCGCGCCGCGTTTGTATACCCGAATTGGCTGTTGAACTCCCCCGGCCGCAACAATTGATTGCGCAAGGTCGCGAAGCCGGCCAAGAAAGTCCTGCTTGTGATGGTAGTTCGGGTCTGCGGAATCGATTCGCTCAGGGTCCGCAATGTCCAGTTTGGTGAGCGGCCGGTTTTGCGGATCTAGTTCCAATACACTGATCGGCACATCCTGTACGGTTTCCTCGCTTTCCGCCCCTCTGATGATGTCGCCGGCTTGATGCATGGCCGAGGACGGCGCGGTGAAGCGGGTCTTTTTACTCTGTGACATTGCCGAACACCTCCCCTTCTATGTGCCGACACACGAGCTCCGCTTCCCGCCGTGCCTCGTCATTCGCCGGTAGCTGCAGCACGGATTTTGGTCTAGCTTCCGCGTGGTCCGATTCCGAGAACGCCACGCGCAGCCCCACCTCAAAAGGCAGAATGTGTGCCGACAGCACTGGGTCCTTGCGCATAGCCTCCAGGATGCCCTGATGCAACGCGACCCGCCGGTATTTGTTGGGCAGCACGCCGATAAGCCGGAGCGGGTCTTCCTTGGTTCTCAGACGCTGTTCGCTTCGCCAGAAAGACAGCATGTGCACCAACCCCTCGAGCGACTGGACCTCGAGCTCCATGGGCATGAGGACGTGTGATGAGGCACGCAGCGCCGCCTCGGTCAATGGATTTCGCGAAGGCGGCGTGTCGATAATGATAAGGTCGTACGCTTCCTGGACCTCAGTGCCGTGTAGAAATTCCTTCAGCCGGTTGGTCACGCGCGCCTTTAGTTCGGCGGGCGTTTTTTTCACCACCTCCTGCAAGATCGTGGCGTGCCCAGGCAGAATGTCTACTTGCGGCAGATGCGTACCGTACGGCACCAGCGGTAACCCCAGAAAGACGTTGGCGATGTGGCTGCGCCCGTCCCACTCGGTCTCAGTGGCAGGGTCATAGTCCGGATGGATTGGCGGCAGCACCCCCTCCTCGGCCAGTGGATCCCGTTCCATTTTGAGAAAGCGCTGTGACAGATTGCACTGCGGATCGGTATCTATCAAAAGGACCCGCACCTGCCGGACTAGGGCAAAGTATTCGGCGAGCACGCGGGCCCACGTCGTCTTGCCGACGCCCCCTTTCTGCTGCGCGATTGTCAGCACTGGACAGCGCAGGTTCGTCTGGGCTAACGTCGGTCGTACTATGCGTTGGGTTTTCGCCATTGACACTCCCCCAGTAATAGGATTTACTAAATATCGTATACCTTATACGATATCACTCATGTCAAAGACTGCAAGTGAGTGTGTTACGCCGTCCGAGGGGCACGCCATTGTTCGGCGGGGCGCCCGCTTCATGATGGGGGCAAACTGCCTTGAGGAGCTCGAGGATTTTCTGAGCGAGGACTGCCCCATCCCCAAGAAATACCATACCATGCTCACTACCCTTGGGGCCCTGTGCGAGAAGGATCCCGAATCGAAGACCGACGCACATGCGCTCGCGCACGATGCGGATCTTGCCCTGCAAACCATTCATGTCTACGCCGACCAGTTGGTCGCGCTTGGACTGTTCACCAAACAAAGCCTGCGGCCGAAGAACCGCGGCAGGCCGGCGACATTGTTCACACTGATCAATATCGATACGTTCCTGCAGGGGAGGGGGGCTGCTGAAACATTCGGCGATCCGGAGAGTTTCGATGCCGGGCCGCTTGTGGCGCTGCATAATATCGGCCCGGAACCCATTGAGGAGGAGGGCGAGGGTCCGCACTTCGGGTTGCTGCCGGTGCAGCCTGGGGTCTATCGCGCGGATATCCTTTCGACCTATACCTTGCTGTCTGTGCTTCGGCTCGGCAAGAGCGGACGCCGGACACGCGGATCCTACACGTCCGATGTCCATGTCGGACCGGCCAAGATGCGCATCCGTGTCGCTGCCCAAGAAGGCTTTCCAGTGGCAGGGATCATCGACACGAAGGCGTTGATCGGTCTTTGCACCTACGCCAAGAGCTTCTACTCGAACCCCTCAAACCTCGGCAAACCCCTGGTCATCGATCTGGCCGACTTCACTGCATATCTGGGTTATGAGGCTTCCGGGGGGAACAAGCGCCAGGTCTGGAAAATGTGTCGGACTTGGGAGAAAACAGGCTACACGGTGGTGTACGCCGACGATGCGATCCGGCGCCTCTATGGCCAGGATGCCTTCACGGTCGACGAATTCCGTTTCATCACCCGCATCAAAACCCTCGTCAAAGGCGTGACCCCTGAGCGTTTTGCCATCACACTCGACAAAGGGCTGCTCGACCGTATCCTGGATAAGCAGTCACGATTTCTGTCCGCCATCCACCAGGAGATCATGCGCGAAAAGAGCGCCACGTGCATGCTCGTTTACTATTGGTGCCGACGTGCCGTGCAGTACAACACGACGCCAGTGGCCTGGGACATTTTTCATTTACATCGCGAGATGGCGCCTTACATGGAGCTTGGTGAGTTCCGGGAGAATCTCGAATCCATCATTGCGAAAGGGGAGGGGGGTCGCCCACATCCGCAGTACGGGTATTTTTTGCGACCGATCTACGACGCTGGACGCCTCAATGCCTGCGAAATTTGGGCCGACCCCAAGGATAGGCTCATCAAACTGTACTATCAGCATAACCCGCAGCTCCTGCAAGCGCCGGAGTAGGGGGTACTTAAAAATCTAGTAGCTGGAGTAATGTCGGGCCATTTTTGGATAAATTTGCCCAACCATGATGATCTGCCACGATGATCCGCCATTTTTCGAGTGCAAATCGCCGGCAATGGCCTGTCCGATTAAATCTATTTCCTGGAGTAACGTCGGGCAAATTTTGGATAAATTCGCCTGGGGCCAGCCCGGCGGATTAGCGAACCCATCTACGCCGCATTGCTGTGACCTATCACGCACTTGTTGACGCAGACCAAGCGGCGTGTATAGTTATTCACAATGGCAGGTAAATCCTGGATCCTCACAGATTCGGCTGGCAGCGGAGTCCGAAATGCAGGCGAAGTACGTGGACTCCGTGGCTACCCCTTCCAACAACGGCGGTAGCATGCAATCCCAATTCCTCTCTGATAAAGCCCAGCAAGCGCTGTTGTACGTCGCGGGCAAGCTCCCGGAGCGCCGCAACATGTATAAGGTGCTCAAAGTCATCTATTTTGCGGACAAACAGCATCTGTTCAACTATGGCCGGTTCATTTTCGGTGATAGCTACATTGCCATGCAGCATGGGCCAGTTCCAGGCGGCGCTTACGATATGGTCAAGCGCGTCAAGCTCGATCATGCGCGCCCCGACTGTGAACGTGACGGCGCCCTGTTTACCGTGAGGGATGACGACACCATTGAACCGCTGGTTCAACCAGATCTTTTGTGTTTCAGCAAATCCGATCTGGAATGCCTTGACAAGGCGATCGACGAGTGCCGCTCACTGACTTTCGGGCAGCTTAGGAGCCGTAGCCATGATGCGGCCTACAACGCGGCAGATGACAACGATATTATTTCGATAAAAAGTATCGCCGCGATGGCGCCTGACGACCAGGCCGACGCGTTGCTGGACTACATCGAAACCCACAATGTCCGCGGCTGATCGTGGTCCTCGGCGATTTTCTTTCTGAGAACCAAAAGAAAGAGTACATCCGGTCTCACCTTACCACTGGCGCGGTGATTTACCGGCACTGCGATTTCACCAAGCCTACAAAACACAAATATCTGCTTGTAGTCCACGTCCGATTCGAGACAGCGGTTCTCGTGATCAATTCGGAGATCCACCCGTTCATCAAGTCGAAGCCGCACCTATTGGCCTGCCAAGTCCCAATCGATCAAGCATCGCATAACTTTCTGCACCACGACTCTTTCATTGACTGCCGACAAACCGCGTATATAGACAGCGCGATCCTGGTGAATGAACTGCTCAGTGACCTCGGCGGGCTTAAAGGGCAGATCTCCGACGCTGTCAGGCACAAGGTTATCAATGCGATCCAGGGCAGCCCCACGATGCCGAGGGGCGAGATCGACATGTTGGTTAGCTCGCTGTCTCCGCCATAGCCTGGAGTAACGCCAGGCTCCTTTTGGATAAAATCGTCGGTACCCGCTTGGTCGGTGTGGCGCTGGCCATGGCCCGCCATCCCAATGCATCGCTCCATACACAGCAAGGAGTCCACCTGATTTTCCGATCTGCTGCTCGGTCTGTCGCCCCGCAGCCTGTTAGCCACGGGACCCCGTGGTGCTGCGGGAGCCTCCTCCGGTCATCGTGCCTGAACGTCGCGTGAGCGTTCCAAACGCGCCCGCTCCGTTCGCCTTTCGCAAAACGCGATTTCAGATTTCGAGGCGCGACCTGCACCCGAGAGCAACGTGTTCAAGGCCGCGTTAACGTCCCGGTCCTGATAGGTTCCACATTCCGTACACGTCCACTCCCTTACCGCAAGCCCACTGAAGCCGGAAGGCCCGGACAGGCACCCACACGCCGAGCAGGTCTTGGTGGAAAACCGGGAATCAACCTCGATATACCGCGTACCGCCTGTACGGCTCTTGTACGCCAACATGGATCGAAGCTGTGCGTGAGCGGAACTCGCCACGCTCTTCCCAAACAACCTGGCTATCGCTTTATGACGATCCGCCGAAAATACGATCATTTCATTTTTGGCAACCAATTCACGCGATAGTTTATGATTCCGATCACGTCGTTGATTGGCAATGCGCTCCTGGATACGGGCGCTCCGTCGCTGATGGCCCCCGCGTTGCGCTTGAGCCAGCCTTCGGGCCGAGGCTTCCAGCTCTCGCGGATGGCTGATTTTTGTTCCATCGCTTGATGTCAGGAAGGACGAAAATCCAGGGTCAATCCCGATTCGGCCAAATGCCTCGCGTGGGATAGCATTCGGTTCCGCATCCAGACAGACCGCCAGATGCCAGCCGCCCGCTTTCTTGAGCAGGCGACATGCCTTGATCAAGCCATCCGGCAACTCATCTCTGTGATAGCGCACCTTGCCCAATCCGGGGACGGTAATGCGGTAACCCACGGCCCGTTTTACATCGCCTGGAATATCCAGGCCGTTCATTCTGTTGCGGGCGGATTTCAGCCTCGGCTTCCTGGCGAGTTTCTTAAAGCAACGATCCCACGCCTGATGGGCACGGGCAATCGTGCCCTGAATGACGCGCGCCGGAACACCGCACTTCCTGCTATGCCGGGCGATCTCGCGCAGGAGGTCGTAAGCCGTCCAATATTTTCCGCCTTGGGCATCCTGTTCGATTTTGCGGAGCGTCCAGTTATAAATTCCGGTCGCACGAAATAACCACGCCTCGCATTGGCGGGTTTGTTTCGGCGTCAGTTTCAATTTCAGTTGTCGCTGGATCATGTGTTTTGCCCAACGCCGGTGCGATGGATAACGACTGGCCGTGGCGCTCGCGCCGACGCGACTCGCTGCGGGTTCGTCCGCCGGGCGGTTTTAGCCGCCGCGTTCACTTCGCTCACTTTATCCATGGCTCACTCAGTTGATAAGCCTGTGTTTAGCCGGAGTAACGACCTGGAGTAACGCTCCCAATTCATGGAGTAATGCTGGGCACTTTTGGAGTAACGAGAGAACACCCGGAGTAACGATCGACGTATTTATATATAATATACGATACGGTTCACCATACACGTTGTTTGTCATATAGCTGTGGATACCGTGAACAACTCAAAAACCGAGTTGTTCACCGTCTCCACAGCATTGCTACCAATATTTTTGGACATCCTCCCCAGCATGAATGCCGGAGATTCCTACGGTACTCAGGCACGGCATTGAGCCGCTCCCGGGTCGATGCCTGTTGGATCACCCGCTGGTTGCCACACCGGCAGCCCGCAGACCTCTGCAAGCCGGATCATGCCGCGCGTGCCGGGGCTTCTGCCGTCCCAGAACGCCACGAGGTGCGTGCCGTAGGCCGCCATCCACGCGTTGCGGGCCATGCCGGCCGCAGCGTTGTACTGCGTCCCGTCGCACCGCACGCGAACCTGCGCGCCAGGCACATCGAGGGTGTCCCAGGGCGCCGGCAGGGAATGCTTAGGGAATCCGCGGGCCTGTGCCCATTCGCGCCCGAGCGT
>JAJYPQ010000124.1 GCA_021795255.1 Pseudomonadota bacterium | reverse complement strand
CACTCGGTACCTCCAGCTACCGTTCGCTGGAGTCGATGCTGCGCCAGGGACTGGAGCGTGAACCCCTGCCGGCCCGCAGCGAACAAAGTGACCCCATCACACACACCAATGTGCGTGGTCCCGGCTACTACCAGTAACCAGACACACTTCATCCACAACCCAACGGAGACATCTCCTATGTTGACTCACCCCACGATCGAGAAACTGCACGCCCTGCGCTTGAGCGGTATGGCTCAGGCCTTTGCGACCCAATGCCAATCCCCCGAGATCGGCGTCTTAAGCTTCGAGGAGCGCTTAGGATTACTGCTCGATGAGGAATCCACCTATCGCGACAGCAAGCGCCTCACGGCCCGTCTGCGCCTGGCCGCTCTTCGGCAGAATGCCTGTCTTGAGGATATCGATTATCGCCACCCGCGGGGTCTTGATAAATCCATGATGACAAAACTCTCAGGAGGCCAGTGGCTACGCGAACACCTGAACTGCCTGATCACCGGACCCGCCGGCGTCGGTAAGAGCTTCATCGCCTGCGCGCTCGCCCACCAGGCGTGTCGCGCGGGCCTGTCGGTGCGCTATCTGCGTCTGCCGAGACTGTTAAACGATCTCACGACAGCGCGGGGCGATGGCCGCTATCGCAAGGTGCTTGCGGGGCTTGCACGCACCGACCTTGTGGTGTTAGACGATTTCGGTCTGGCGGTCATGGGTGACGAGCAACGCCGCGATCTCTTGGAGATCCTGGAAGATCGTTATGAGCGTCGCTCGACTATCGTGACAAGCCAATTTGGCGTTGACCACTGGCATGAGTGGATTAACGATCCCACGCTTGCGGATGCTATCCTAGATCGCCTCGTGCACCACAGCTACCGCCTGGCACTGACGGGCGATTCCATGCGCAAACTGAAGAGACCAAAGGAGACCGAAAACACCTAAACCCACACTTAAACCCAACCCCGCGTCGCTTCGCTCCGATGGGGTGGCAGCAATGGCCGGAATGCGCACCCGTCATGGTTTAGACCGGCCTAGCCTAAAACAGCGTCGCAAAAACACCATTCATCCACCCAATCGCACACTTTGCGCTATGTCAATATATGGTGAAGACCCCATCCCCTAGAATCCGCGTGGCCGTTTTTCACAACAAAAGGAGTTTTACGTCGTGCAACTGATAGCCAAACACAACCCCAAGGCCTTGGCCTTCGCCTTGGCGATTGCCGCCCTGCCTTTTACTGGCATCGCCACCGCCTTTGCCGCCACCACGCCGTCCCCTTGGTACGCCGGCATCAACGGCGAATTTTCCTCTGGGTTTTCCGGATTCGGTAGTTCCGCAGGGTTCGGCATTTACGGCGGTTATCGTCTTCCGGTCCATCTGTGGCGTTTTCATACCGCAGTCGAGGTCGGGTACGACCATTTCGGGTCGATGAACCAGGATGGCCTAAGTGGCACAGGCTATACAGGTACGCTCACGGGACATGATGTCGCGGTTTCCGCGGTGTTCGCCTATCCCGTCATGCCGCGCTTGAGCGTGTATGCCCGCGCCGGCCTTGCGGTTACCAGCTTGACCTACACATTGACCGGCTACGGCTATTGGGGATCGGCGTCGGCATCGGGCACGAACGCGCTCTTTGGCGTCGGCGCCCAGTATCATGTCACCCGCCATATTGGCGTACGCGCCGAATACCGCTTCACGGGTGTCAATACCGTTGATGGGTTCTCATCTGGGTCGATTGGCTCATTTGATATCGGCGGCACCTATTTCTTCTAGGTCCACCGTCTTTCCAGCCCTTTCCAATCTTTAAGCCGCCCCCTTGTGGGCGGCGCCTTTCCCCGCTTATCTGCCGACCTCACTTGCTATGAGCCGCCACCGAACGTTCTTACAAACGAGGTTGTCTTTCGACCATCGCGTCTCGCCATTTTCAAAGACGGGGCTTGATCTTTATGGTCGCCCGCCACCCTGAACGCTTTGCGCCCCCATGGTGATGTGACACAGGCCGCCTCGTTTGCGGACCATCCGCTGATCATGCGCCACTAAGCCATTTATCTCATCACGATCTGCGACAAGTGCGCGCCTTTTGTCACCAAAGCACCACACTCTATGTAGCGCCGCACACTGACAATGACCGCCGGCAATCCCTCTTTACCGCCCTCCCAGGGCCTGGCGAGAAAACGCCCTCCTCTCTTACCTTGTGAAGGAGCGTGCGCCATGTATACAAAACGGCTTCTACCTGCAAGTCCCTCGTCCATTGGAAAAAAGGCTAATCGTGCATCAAAAACGCCCCTCCCCTGAATCCGCAGAAGATTGGGGCCGTCCGCGTCTGCCCCCAACTGGCGGCAAGAATCCACAATCTCGCACTTTTTTGATCTTGTCATCGACCGACGATAAGCCGCGGGGCCGTGAATTAGTCGCGCTGCGCGTGGGCGATGTCCCCCTTTAAGCAAAGCCTCTTACACCAAGCGATCGCGCTCCGGCGCGAGACGCGGCGACCCGTCCAGTTTGAGATTTCAAAACCCACCAGAACCGCGTCGGCCGCCTGGGTTGAGCGGGCGGGCCTGCGCCATAAAGACTTCCTTTTTTCAGGCAGAAAGTGTGGCTCACCCCGTCTTGCATGAAATATAAACCCGGACCCGGCGTTGCTCCACCACATAATTCTGAATCTATCTGTGCGTGTTATTCCCTAATTTAAGCCTTTATGGTCCCATCGATCCGCAATTCGGCCCGGTCGAAGGTGTAGGTGCCCTGGTAGGTTAGACGCCTGTCTCTGGCCGCCCTCTTCGTCTTGTTTACGATCAGCGCATCCGCCAAATCCGCGGTTTTCGTGTCCTTGGCTATTTTCACAGGTTTATTGGCCACAAAATCATTAAGCGCCGACCAGATCACCTGTTTGCTTTCAAAAACCATATTAGGCTCTTCCAGTAGACTTATGACGAGCGCCTGAATGTCTTCCTTCGTGGCTTTATAGCGCTTACCTCTAAGGGTCCATACCGTCTCAACCAGCACGATATCCGTGATCAATATGGACTCGGCGCCTTCAAAAACCTTCCGAGCGCGCGCGGCTTGTTCTTCGTCGTCATGCAGAACCCACCGCAACAAGACATTCGTGTCGATCCCGATCACGCAGCGCGCCTCTAGCTTTTGGCAGAAGACGACCGTCTCGATGCGACGGTGTCGATCAAGGACTCCTCATCGGAGCACCGACGATCGGCTTTCAAGTGTTTGAGCACCCCACGGCTTGCGTCCTTGCGCTTCTTGATAAGAGTGACTCGACCTTCGTGCTCGAAAATATCGACCTCGTCACCGGGTTGAACATGGAGACGGTCACAGACGTCTTTCGGTATCGTAATCTGACGTTTTAGGCTGAGCAGCGGCACGGCGCGACCTCTTTACCTTTTAGTATTAGGTAAAGATAGGAGAATCTTTACTATATGTCAATAGTAAAGATCCCGGCAATCGCCGCCCTGCAAGTACGCGGAAAACGCGAATGGCGACTGCCGCACAAATGATCGACCGGCCCAAGGTGACGCGAACGGCAACCGGCCACAATGGGTCGGATGCTAGCCCTACGATGCCGAAAAAATAAGTCATCCAAGCACGGTGCTGCGCCGATACCGGAAGCCTGCCCAACGCCAGCCCTTTAAGCTTAACCAACGCCACCTGCAGCATTGGCCGACAACCCGCTGACTAAGGTTGCGCGCCCTACCGGCACTTCTTTCGCCGTTGCTGCCGCTAGCTCGGAATGGGTCTGGCGACCGATTGGGATGGGACACCCGCGCTAGCCGAAAACCCGCGCTGAACGGCCGCTTCCCAAATCGGCAAAATCACACTTTCAACTCTAAACGGCCATTCCCTACCCTCGTCCGATCCCCTTCAAAATGAACGTCCCCAATGCGCGCTACGAAGTGACAACGCCGCGTGTCTCCTGCCGATTACCATTTATCTCAGGGTTACGCGGGAATCTTTTAGGGAGTTTGCCGGGTTCTGCTCTGATGTGTATAACTACGCCAGCACTACACATTGGAGGCATCCATGCGCACCAACATCGTCATTCGGGATAACCTTATGTCACAAGCGCTCAAGGTCATCGGCTATAAAACCAAACGCGAGGTTGTGGAAGCGGGGCTAGACTTTTCTGTAAAAATGGCAAGCCAGCAGAAGATCCGCACGGCACGGGGCAAGCTTCACTGGGACAGCGATCTCGACCGCGTGCGGCGCGATGCATGATTGTTGTCGATACCAGCGTCTGTATCGACTACTTCAATGGCATCGCGAGTCCTCATACGGATCTGCTCGACCCACTTTCGTCGCGCGAACTTTTGATCATTTTGGATATTATTTTTACAGCTGTTTTGCAAGGATTTCGCCGCGATACTGACTTTCGCAAAGCGCAGAGACTTCTAGATACTGTGGAGCTCCATCCGATGCTTGGCCAGAAAATGGCACTTCTTAGCGCCAAGAATTATCGGAAACTGCGCCGGGCTCTGGTGACGATGCGCAAGATCATTGACGTAATGATCGGTTCCTTTTGTATCCAGAATCGGCGTAGCTTGCTGCATACTGATCGGGACTTTGACCCGATCGAAAAGGATCTGAGTCTGAGTGTTCTACGGCCATGATGCGCTGCCAGCCGTCTTTCCCCGTCACACCCGCTCTCGACTTCAAGATAATCTGCTGCGACCGTATTGGCCCGTACCGGACTGCCAAGATATCCGTTTTGCATGATGCGACCGCCGACTTTTTGAGCGTAACCGGTGACTAGACCTGGCCTATATCAGTCACTTTCTCACAACGCTTTTACGTCATCTTTGGTTAAGCAGCGGCCACTTGACGGCAAGCCTCTACAGAAGGCAGCTGGCCGAAAAGTCTTATGTCGATGCTTCGTTAGCCATATAGTTTCTTGCTTTGTCACAACAGTATGGAGTCTTACAAGTGATGCACATGAACTTACGTTTGCAGGCCGTCATGTAGTGTTCGAAAGTTTCGGCATGATGAATGCACTAAGTGACCATCCGGCTGGAAAGGTCCGTCATATGTTTTATTAGGCACATGTGAACGCGTAATGCTTTACAGGCGACGATTCTGTTTTGTGAGGCGGACCATGCCATCGAAATGATTAAGATGTTTCTAATCCCCGTCTCTAATGTTTTTATGGGTGAGTCCCGATTATGGCGTACCTTAAGAGGCGTATGACGACGGACTAACAGGTGATATTCGGACGTTCCCGTCACTAAAGTCCTTGGATTCCCTTGTTTTGAACTGGGCTGCGGGGCCAGGACCGACAGCTCCTGCTCGTGAGCGGCGCCCTTCGCCATGAGCTCGCCACCGCTTACACTGGTAATGGCACGCTGTCCGCCCACCGGCTTTTATTTTCCTATCCGGCGCCCCATCCCCTGGCGCGTTATTTCTGCCGCTCAACTTTATCGACAGCCAGGGCAGGTCATAAGGGGAAGTTTTACGGCTCAACCCAACGTGCCACCAGAAGGCCTCTCTTCACCGGTTAGCGCCTACGGTATACTGGCGTTTTCACTGGAGGGACATCCATGACCGGTTCAACGTTCGAATACAAAGACGGCAGCACTACCCTTGAAGGTTACCTCGCGGTAGAGCAGTCCCACCCCAAAAAACGTCCCGGCGTTCTTGTGTTCCACGAATGGATGGGGGTGGCCGACCATGAAAAGGCGGCGTGCGATGATCTCGCCAAGGCCGGCTACATCGCGCTTGCCGCAGATATCTTCGGCAAGGGCAAGCGGCCGACCTCCATGGGAGAAGCGGCGGAGAATGCCAATCACTATCGGGGGGGTGATCGGGCGCTGATGCGCCAGCGGGCCACGGCGGCGCTGACGGCGCTACGCGCCCAACCGCTGTGCGACGGTCGGGTCGCCGCCATCGGCTTTTGCTTTGGCGGCACCTGCGCCCTCGAGCTTGCGCGCTCCGGCGCCGACATCAAGGGTGTGGTCACCTTTCATGGTGGCCTGAACACACAAACCCCGGCCGCGGCGAAGACCCTTAAGGCCAAGATTTTAGCCCTCCACGGCGCCGAAGACCCCTTTGTACCACCGGCCGAAGTGGCGGCCTTCCAAGACGAGATGCGCAAGGCGAATGCCGACTGGCAGTTCGTGCAATATAGCAGCGCTGTACATAGCTTCACCAATCCTGGCGCGGGCAACCAACCAGAAAAGGGGTTTGCTTACAACGCGACGGCGGCCAAGCGGAGCTGGCAGGCGATGCTCGGCTTCTTTGCCGAGATCTTCGCCTGACCGGCAAGGCCCCGCGGGTCTTGATGGGCCCGCGAGGCCTTTTTTAGGAAATGGTGCGCGCCCGCGATCCTTTCACGCGCGCCCCGCGGCTTGTCGTGCGATCTTTAATGTGTGCCCTCTCTCGGATTTGGCAGACGCGCCATGGGGGCGAATCGCAGCGGCGTGGACCACGTGCGTCGCTGTTCTCGCTAGACGCCACGGTAACCGACATGAGGTCGCCGCTATGCGGGCGCGGTCGCTCGCGGAGGCCGGCGTCCCACTGAGACGGCCCTAAGGCCGGTAGCGCGAGCGCAAGATCGGGGCCGTAAAGCCATACGGATTGCGGCATGCAACCCCAGAGGCTCGGCGGGCGCGCTTACCATCAAAGGAACCGGGAACGTGGCCAGCCGTTCGATCCCCACGTTTAAGAGTCATAAAAAGAGGCCGCACCCTGCCGGCCACGGCCCTGCCCAACGGACGGCGTTCATTGCCGGAAGTGGCCGCCTTGCATCTGCCATAAGGCAAGATCGAGCCGCACCACGTTAACCACGGGCTCGCCGAGCACACCGAGCGAACGGGGCGTGGTATAGCGTTTTATGAGCGCATCCAACCGCGCCCGGGGGATCTTGGTGACATGCGCCACACGCGCCACCTGATAGCGGGCGGCGGCAATACTGATGTCGGGATCGAGCCCCGAGGCCGATGAGGTGACAAGATCGATCGGTACCAGCCCCCTCTCTCCCGGATCGGCCTTATGCAACGCCGCGACCCGCGCCGCCACGTGCATGCGCAGCACGGGATTGTCGGGGCCCACGTTTGATGCGCTCGAGGCCTCGGCATCATAGGGCACGGGCGAAGTCGCCGACGGGCGACTCCAGAACATGCCTGGGCCCCGGAAGTATTGCCCGATGAGCGCCGATCCCACGACCCGCCCATGGACGCGTATCAGCGACCCATTGGCCTGGCGCGCAAACAGGAGCTGGCCTATGCCGGTCATGGCAAGCGGATACATAAGCCCGGTCACAACCGCGAAAACAAGAAACAATACGACCGCCGTTCTTATGTCGCGCGCCATCATCACCCCTCCTATATCCATGTCAAAAACATATCGATGAGTTTTATGCCCACGAACGGCGCGATGATGCCGCCCACCCCGTATATCCAAATGTTGCGACGCAACAGATCCTTGGCCGCGGCCGCCCGGTAGCGGACGCCGCGCAGGGCAAGCGGTATCAGAAGCGGGATAATCATGGCATTGAAGATCACTGCCGCCAGGATCGCGTGCGTGGGGGAGCTTAAATGCATGATGTTGAGCGCGCCGAGCGCCGGGTAGGTGCTGACAAAGGCCGCCGGGATGATCGCGAAATACTTGGCGACGTCGTTTGCGACACTAAAGGTCGTGAGCGACCCGCGCGTGATCAAAAGCTGCTTGCCGATCCCGACGATCTCCAAAAGTTTGGTCGGATTGGAGTCGAGGTCCACCATGTTCGCGGCCTCGCGCGCCGCCTGCGTGCCGCTTGCCATACACAGCGCCACATCGGCCTGGGCAAGCGCCGGGGCATCGTTCGTCCCGTCGCCGGTCATGGCCACCATATGCCCTTCCTTGTGATATTCCTGGATACGCGCGAGCTTGGCCTCGGGCTTGGCCTCGGCGATAAAGTCATCGACCCCGGCCTCGGTGGCGATGGCGCGCGCGGTAAGCGGGTTGTCGCCGGTGACCATGACCGTGCGGATGCCCATGGTACGCAGGGCCGCGAACCGCTCGCGGATCCCGCTCTTCACGATATCCTTGAGCTCGACTACCCCCAGGGCCACACCGTCTTCGCAGACAACCAGCGGTGTCGCCCCACCCGAAGCCACCTTGTCAACTATGCGGTCGAGGCCATCCGGCCAGGTCCCGCCTGCCTTGGCCACCCATTGGCGCATGGCGTCGGGGGCGCCCTTGCGGATCTGCCGTCCGGGTAGATCAACCCCACTCATACGGGTGTCCGCGCTAAACGGCACCAGGACCCCGCCTTTCGTATCGCCTGCCGCCGCTATCTCTTGTGGAAAACGCGCGCCCGCGAGCGTGACGATGCTCTTGCCTTCGGGGGTGCCGTCGGCAAGCGACGCCTGACGGGCGCACGCCGCAAGACGCGCCTTAGCCACCCCGGTCACAGCATGAAACGCCGCCGCCTGGCGGTTGCCATAGGTGATCGTCCCGGTCTTGTCGAGAAACAACACATCGACGTCGCCCGCGGCCTCGATGGCGCGGCCGGAGGTCGCAACGACATTGGCGCGCAAAAGCCGCATGATGCCGGCAATGCCGATCGCCGGCAGCAATGCCCCTATAGTCGTCGGGATGAGGCACACGAGCAGGGCGACCAGCACCGTGATACCGACCACACGACCGGCATGCGCCGCGTAATGCACGCTGTACCATGAGAACGGAAACAGCGTGATCGTCACGACTAGAAACACGAGCGTCAACACCACAAGCAGGATGCCGAGCGCAATCTCGTTTGGCGTTTTGCGGCGTGAGGCACCCTCCACCATCGTGATCATGCGATCGAGGAAGGTCTCGCCCGGCTGCGCCGTGATGCGCACCACGAGCCAGTCCGACAACACCTTGGTGCCGCCGGTCACGGCGCTGCGATCCCCGGCTCCCTCGCGGATGACGGGCGCGCTCTCGCCTGTGATCGCGCTTTCATCGACCGAGGCGACACCGAGCACTGCCTCACCGTCGGAGGGGATGATGTCGCCAGCCCCCACAAGGACATGGTCGCCCGGGCGCAGGGCCAGGCCCGTCACCATTTCAAAGGGGCTGTCTTGGCGCACCTCCTGCAAACGCTTGGCCTCCACCTCCTTTCGGGCCTGCCGCAGGCTCGCGGCCTGCGCCTTGCCCTGCCCCTCGGCCAACGACTCCGAGAAGTTCGCGAACAACAAGGTAAGCCACAACCAGACATCGACTACGCCCGTGAAGGTGGCGAGCGCCGGCTTATGAATGACGAGGTCACGCACAAAGAGTGCCAGGACCAGCCACGACCCGACGTAGACCACGAACATGACGGGATTGCGCAACTGATGACGGAGGTTCAGCTTGCGGATACTGTCAATCAGGGCCGCCTGCACCAGACGATCCCAGGCGACGGTCGGGACTGCGTGTGCCGCTTTCGCGTTCATACTCTCTCCTTATTTCGACGCGGCGAGCGCGTGCACGTGAGTCATCTGCTCGGCGATCGGTCCAAGCCCCAAGGCCGGGAAGAAGTTCAAGGCTCCGATAAGCAGGATCACACCCACCACCAGCCCCACGAACAACGGCCCGTGGGCGCCGAGCGTACCGGCGGAAGCCGGGAGCCTTTGCTTTGCGGCAAGCGACCCGCCAAGAGCAAGCAGCGGCAGATAACTC
>JAJYPQ010000123.1 GCA_021795255.1 Pseudomonadota bacterium | reverse complement strand
CGGAGTCCTTTACAATGCCGCCCACTGGGGCGGTAGCTCAGCTGGGAGAGCGTCGCGTTCGCAATGCGAAGGTCGGGAGTTCGATCCTCCTCCGCTCCACCATTCTATTGTTTATTACCATCCAGCAACGTCCGAAGAACCCGCCTAAGTGCGGGTTTTTCTTTGTCTTTACGTCCAACAACGAGCAAAGCCATCCATTGACAGCCGGGCGCCTGTGGGGGCATATATGGGGGCATGGCTCCTACTCGTGAAGGACGATGCCCCCCAAATGCTCACCGATCCCGCCATTCGCAACGCAAAACCGAAGGACAAGCCCTATCGACTCTCGGATGCCTTGGGTCTTTATGTCGAGATTGCCCCGAGTGGAGGCAAGCTCTGGCGGCTCAAGTACCGCTTCGGGGGCAAGGAGAAACGCCTAGCCCTTGGCATCTACGGCGGCGAGCATCATGTAAGCCTTCTGGATGCCCGCAGTAAGCGAGACGCGGCCCGTAAGCTTCTGTCCCAAGGGGTAGACCCTGGGGCCGCCCGCAAGGCCGAAAAGGCGACGGGAACGGATGGGGACACTTTCGAGGCTATCGCCCGCGAATGGTTCGCCAAGCACAAGGCGACCTGGGCGGTCTCGCACGCGGACAAGATCATCCAGCGGCTAGAGCGCGACATATTCCCGTGGATCGGTGGGCGCACCATCGGCGAGATCAAGCCCCCCGACTTGCTGGCAGTCTTGCGCCGCATCGAGAACCGGGGCGCCAAGGATACGGCGCATCGGGCGCATCAGAACTGCGGCCAGATATTCCGCTATGCGGTCGCTACCGGACGCGCCGAACGGAACCCGTCGAGCGACCTGCGCGGGGCATTGGCGCCCGCCAAGCATGAGCACTTTGCTGCGCTCACGGACCCCGCAGCCGTTGGTGAACTCCTGCGCGCCATAGAGGGCTTCAAGGGTTCTTTTGTCGTGCAGAGCGCCCTACGGCTGGCCCCTCTCGTGTTCGTGCGTCCTGGGGAGTTACGCAAAGCCCTATGGGCCGATATTGACCTAGGCCGGGCCGAATGGCGCTATGTCGTATCCAAGACCAAGACCGATCATCTGGTCCCGCTCTCGCGGCAGGCCGTGGAAATACTGCGCGAACTGCAACCGCTCACCGGACAACGTCCCTGGGTATTTCCGGGCCGCGATCCGAAGAAGCCCATGAGCGAAGCGGCGATCAATGCCGCTCTACGGCGGATGGGGTACGACACCAAGACCGAAGTCACCGGCCACGGCTTCCGGGCGATGGCCCGCACCATCCTGCACGAAGCCCTGGGCATAAAGCCGGAAGTGATCGAGCATCAGCTAGCGCACCGCGTCCCGGATGCCCTGGGGAGCGCCTACAACCGCACGCAATTCCTGGCCGAACGTAAGACAATGATGCAGCAATGGGCGGACTACCTGGCTCAGTTAAAGTCTAATGACGGACTGATTTTTATACGTAAGACCGCGTAAGGAGGTAAGGCCAAGGATAGATCGCCCCCTCGTTGAATTTAAAACACGCGAAATACACTGCTACCCAGGAACACACAACGATGATGGACGACAAGCCTTCAATGGAAGAAGCACGTAAGCGCTCGATTGACGACTATGAATTCACGATGCAGCTGGCGCGCACCCTCCTCGCTAAGTCCGTCCACCCGCTAGCAAAGCCCTTCGATCCGAGCAAATTCCTTTTTCCTGTGGAAGCCGACAGCACGTCCGAATCCCCCCATTCCAAGCAGGCGGCGTCTTACCTTCGGGTCATGACTCGGCTCCAAATTGGGGAAGACCGGATGAGATACCGCCAAATGTACCGCGGCAATTTCGACCCAAAAGAAAGCCGCGACGTTGATGCTATCGCGGCCCAATTCGCGTCCTCTGAATGGACGCGCCTTATAGATATTTTCGCATCACTCCTTGAACATTATGCAGACCGTGTTCTGAAACCACGTGCCATCATGCGGAACGCACGAAAGACGGTGTCACAGTGCCGTGCACTCGCAACACTGCTAGAAACTTTTGATGCGTCGAGCCTCTCTGCCTGGGCGCCAGAGGATGGCCCGGGCGCTTCAACGTTCCACGGAATGGTTGCTCGGCATGTCCTCCATAGATATTGGGTGCAGGCGCTAGAGGCATTAAGAGGCGCCGTCCATCCTGCGGTGGCCCAAGATATCGCCCAACATTGCGTATGGAATTTAGTCCTTACGCCGCCAGAAAAATTGCTCACGGATCTGTTGCGCGACTACGCGAACAAGCTAGAAACCTTTAAATTGGGCACAGCAACATCCATTCTAAATAATCCGCTGTTCACGCGCGGAAAACTGACAGAAAAAGAATTCGTCAAGCGGATGGTGTTTTTTCTCCTCCACGGACTTGCGCCAAAGGCGAGACGAAGGGCTCCAAACAAAGAAACAGCGATGGTGGCTAACATCATACTGGGCCTATCGGGACGCAGCGCAGTGACTGCGAACGAAGTTTGTCAAATGAACAAATCAACCCGGAGACAATACTACAAGGAATACGCGGATTTCGCGAAAGAATCAGGATGGTCCAGGTAGTGAACATTCTCTAAAAAACAATCGGGATGTTCACTTTTTTACATCGGTAGGTTTTCGCTACAGGATGCCCTCGTTCATTATGAGACGGGAGTAATCCGCAATGCACCACCTACCAGAAACTGGTTATCTTCGCCTCCCACAAATTCTTGGCGACCCAAAATCTCTACCTCCCATCCCGGCCATTATCCCCGTAGGAAAGTCCACTTGGTGGAGTGGTGTTAAATCCGGTCGGTTTCCTAAGCCGGTAAAACTCGGGCCGCGTATTACGGCGTGGCGCGTTGAGGATATTCGCGCCCTGATAGCCAACGCGTAGGAGACAGGGATGGGTGCGGCAAAACTTCTGGATCGGTTAGATGGCGTGAAGGCGACCGGCCCCGGCCGCTGGGTTGCCCGCTGCCCTGGGCACCAAGACAAGGCCCCGTCCCTATCGGTGCGGGAGATTGACGATCGGACGCTGATCCATTGCTTTGCGGGCTGTGCGGCGGCCGATGTCCTGGCGGCGGTGGGGCTTTGCCTCTCCAGTCTGTTTGAGAACCGCCAGCCGTTCGAGGCACCATCAAAGCCTACTCGTGTGCCCTTGCGCGACTTGGTGCCGCTCCTGCGCCATGAGGCCCATGTGGTGGCGTTCGTGGGCGCGGACATGCTGTTGAGTCGCGCTATCGACCAAGACTCCTGGGATCGTCTGGCAGAGGCCCTGCGCCGCATTGAGGGGGTGAGTCATGAGCTTTAAGCCCCGTTCTGAATTGGCAATCCGCCTGCGCGAGGTAGACGGCATCGAGGACACAGCCGCTAAGCTCGCCTCATACGCAAAGGCCGCTCTAACGCGTGGCGATTCGATCACGCCCGAACCTATCAACTGGCTGTGGAGTGGTTGGCTTGCGGCCGGCAAGATTCATATTCTTGGGGGTCAGGCCGGGACCGGAAAGACGACCCTGTCGCTCGGACTTGCGGCGGCTCTTACGACCGGCGGCCGCTGGCCTGACGGCTCCAGAGCGCCCCTTGGTGACGCAGTTATCTGGTCTGGCGAGGATGACCCGACCGACACACTGGTGCCTCGCTTGCTGGCTATGGGGGCCGATATGCGGCGCGTGCATTTCGTATCCGGCCTCACCGAGGACGGCAAGCGCCGGGCCTTCGATCCCGCTTCGGATATGGAGGCCCTGGCTAGCACCCTGCGAGGCTTGGGAACCGTGCGCCTGCTGATGGTGGACCCGATTGTGAGCGCCATAGCTGCCGATAGCCACAAAAACGCGGAAGTGCGGCGCGGTCTACAGCCTCTGGCCGATCTTGCGGCTTCGCTCAAGGTCTGTCTTCTCGGTATCACGCACTTTAGTAAGGGCACGCAAGGGCGCGAACCGATCGACAGGATCACGGGCTCACTGGCCTTCGCGGCGGTAGCTCGCGTTGTCTTGGTGGCCGCGAAAGACGCTGAGCATGACCGGCGGATTTTCTGCCGGGCCAAGAGCAACATCGGCCCTGATGATGGCGGCTTTGTCTACGACCTGCGGCAAGATGAACTGGCAGGTTACCCTGGGCTATACGCTTCTCAAGTCTTGTGGGGCGAGGCCATCGAGGGGAGCGCCCGCGACATTCTGAATACCGCCGAGGCGCAGTCCGAGGAGGGCGCGGCGGCGTCCGACGCTCAAGACTGGCTCCGAGACTTCTTGACCAAAGGGCCGGAACTCCAGAAAGACGTGAAGGCGGCGGCCGAGGCCCATTGCCTTTCGTGGGCGACGGTGCGGCGCGCCAAAAAGGCGTTGAGCGTCGAGTCCCGGAAGATAGGCGGCGAGGAAGGGCGAAAAGGCGCGCTGTGGTTTTGGAGCCTGCCAGGGGGTCAAGGTGCTCAAAAAAGCCAAGATGCTCACCTCTCAGTGTTGAGCACCTTGGGTCCGCGTGAGCACCTTGGGTCCGACGCCGCCGAGGTCATCGACCTATGAGCGCACTCGGACTGATCGAACAGGCCCGGACTTTTGGTGCTGAACTGGTCCCGATGGGGGGCACGCTGCGGGTTCGCACGCAACGGCCATTGCCGGATAACCTGATAGCGGAACTGAGGGTGCACAAGGCCGAGGTGCTGGCCGCGCTTCAGGCCCGTGAACATGTGAAGCAGGTACAGAGCCGCCACCCTGGGGCCATTCCTGAGATCGCAGAACCCGACACCGAGGCCGAACGCCAGGCCATAGCCTATTGCGAGCAGATCGCCCGTCTGCGCGAGAAGGGCATGCACCCGCCCTCGTATACCACGACGGCCTTGTGTCGAGGCTGTGGTCTGGTCTGGATATTCCAGGGTGCTCCTGCCCGAGTAGACGCCTGTCCGTGGTGTTCCAATCGTACCAAGGGCCTGCCGATCCCGCGTCCGTCCGTTTCTTGCGCCACCTGTCAGCACTTTAGGCCTGACCCCATAGGTCACGGCGGCATCGGATCGTGTGCGCGTGGTGGGCCGCCTCAAGGCCAGATGCCCGCGTATCCCTATGCCAAGCGGCAATGCTCGGATTTTGAATCAAAGGAGGCATACCGATGACCGCGCAGTTTTATAGGGCTATCGCTAGTCGCATAAAGCGCCGAGCGACCTGTGCCTACGACGGCGGGATACGATACACTGGCGTACGATAAAGAAACCAAAGGGAGCGGGAGAAAGTGGCGGATAACGCAATATTTAGAGACTACCTGGCGAAGGTAGAGCAAGCCTACAAAGCGGGGAACGCCACCGAACACACCCACCGCCCTGCACTGAAAACCCTGTTAGAGTCCTTACAGCCTAATATCATTGCCACTAATGAACCCAAGCGCATCAAGTGCGGTGCGCCCGATTACATCATTACTCGGAAGGACATTCCGCTCGGCTTTGTGGAAGCCAAGGACATTGGTGTTTCCCTTGACGATACAGAAAACAGTGAGCAACTGAAGCGCTACCGCGAAAGCCTCGCCAATCTTATCCTTACCGATTATCTGGAGTTCCGCTGGTACGTTGGTGGGGTGTGGCGCCTGACCGCACGCCTTGCCAAACTCCAGGCCAACGGCCGACTGCGCGCTGAGCCCGATGGGGCGCATCAACTTGACGAACTCTTACAAGCCTTTTTTGCCGAGAACATCCCGGTTATCTCTAGTCCCAAGGAGCTTGCCGTGCGCATGGCGGCGCTCGCGCGCCTCATTCGCTCCATTATCGGCAAGACCTTTGCCGAGGAAAGCGACCAGGGCGCACTCCATGAGCAGATGGAAGGCTTTCGCAGGGTGCTGTTGCATGACCTGACGCCGGAACAGTTTGGCGATATGTACGCGCAGACCATTTGTTATGGTCTGTTTGCCGCGCGCTGCAATAGCACCGACAAGAATTTTACCCGCATGCACGCCACCTACGACCTGCCTAAGACGAACCCTTTCTTGCGTAAACTCTTTGCGCACATCGCCGGCCCGGAACTGGATGAGCGTATTGTGTGGGCCGTGGACAGCCTGGCGGAACTGCTGAATCGGGCCGACATAGCGGCCATCCTGCGAGACTTCGGCCATGCGACGCGGCAGGAAGACCCTGTCGTGCATTTCTACGAAACCTTCCTCGGCGCTTACGATCAGAAAATGCGTGAGGCCCGTGGGGTGTACTATACGCCGGAGCCGGTGGTGTCCTACATCGTGCGCAGCGTAGACGCCATCTTGAAAAAGGATTTCAAACTACGCGACGGCCTAGCGGATGCGAGCAAGGTCAAAATCAAGCGCCCGCGCAAGCTGAACAAGAAGGGCGAGACGACCTACGATACCATCGAAACTCACAAGGTACAGATTCTCGATCCCGCGACCGGCACCGGGACGTTTCTGTATAGCGTCATCAGCCAAATCCACCAAACGTTTACACACAATAAGGGCCTATGGCCGGGTTACGTACGGGACAACTTGTTGCCGCGCCTGTACGGCTTCGAGTTGCTCATGGCGCCCTACGCCGTGGCGCACATGAAGCTCGGTCTCCTGTTGCGAGACACCGGCTACGACTTCAGCACAGACGAGCGCTTACGCGTATTCCTCACGAACACCCTGGAAGAGGCGCACGAACTCACCGGCCTGCCGCTCTTCACCCAATGGCTGGCAGAGGAAGCGAATAGTGCCAATCAAGCAAAGAAGGAGACGCCGGTAATGGTCGTCCTCGGCAACCCCCCGTATTCCGGGCACTCGGAAAATCAAGGAGAATGGATAACTGACCTACTAGGAGAATACAAGCGCCGTTCTGACCTCAAGAAGCCCGGTCAAGCGAAGTGGCTGTCTGATGACTACGTAAAGTTTATTCGCTTTGCGCAATGGCGCATCGAGCAAACCGGCTATGGCGTGCTGGCATTTGTCACAAACCACAGCTACTTAAATAATCCTACGTTTTGTGATATGCGTCAAAGCCTGATGCAGAGTTTTGACTCCATCTACCTGCTTGACCTGCACGGGAATAGCAAAAAGAAAGAAAAGGCGCGAGATGGCGGTAAGGATGAAAATGTGTTCGATATTCAACAAGGTGTCGCCATCGGTCTGTTTGTAAAATATGCCAAAGCGCAGGACGTGCTCGCAAAGGTCTATCATGCGGATCTTTATGGTACGCGTGATAGCAAATATGCGGAGCTACTGAAGCATGATGTCCAATCCACAAAATGGCACAATCTGAAACCGCAAGCGCCCATGTACTTGTTTGTGCCGCAGGATGAGGCGATGGGTGCCGAGTATGAGCTTGGCTGGAAGATCACCGACATCATGCCGGTGAACAGCGTCGGCATTGTTACAACCCACGATGATTTCGCCATCTCCTGGTCACGCAAAGAAGCCATAGACAAAACGGAAACGCTGCTAGCGACGGGAGACGAGACAGACGCGCGCTCCTTGTTTAAGTTGTGCACTCAAAATCAATGGAGCTACGCGCGCGCAAAGGAGGAGCTATCTGATAGAGCGTGGCATCATCAGGCGCACAAGGTCCTCTACAGACCTTTCGATGTTCGATGGACTATCTATAACCGCAACGTAGCGGTCCATAGACGGGAAAGGGCGATGCAATATATGCTGACGCGGGACAATGCCGCGATCATGATTGGTAGAAGCGGCGCAGTAATTGGCGATCAAGAATGGAATCTTGTTGCGGTTACAAGCTCTATCGTGGACTTCAATTATAATCGCCGTGGTGGTGCTCAGGTGCATCCACTGTATCTGTGTTCGTTAGACCGCGACTCAGACCTATTTAATGCCGATACAAATGGCGTTTCAGACGTAAGTCGCCGCGCCAATTTAGCACCGGAGTTTGTCGATGCCGCTGCTTCACTGCTGAAGCAGAGTTTTGTGCCGGATGGCTGCGGTGACCTGCGTAGGACCTTTGGGCCAAAAGATATCCTTCACTACGTTTACGCGGTATTTCATTCCCCGAGCTACCGCAGCCGCTATGCCGAGTTCCTAAAGATAGACTTTCCCCGCTTGCCGCTGACCTCCGATGTAACGCTTTTCCGCAAGCTTTGCGGATTGGGGAAGGAACTCGTAGCGCTGCACTTGATGGAGGAGCTTCCCAAACTGGAGACGAACTATCCAGAAAAAGGGGACAATACGGTAGAGGCCGTGCGCTACACCGAACCGGCGGACGGCGTGCTAGGGCGTGTATGGATCAACCAGAAACAATACTTCGACAACGTGCCGCCGGAGGTGTGGGCTTATCATATCGGCGGGTATCAGGTGTGCCAAAAGTGGTTAAAGGATCGCAAAGGGCGGCAGCTTTCTTATGACGATCTGACCCACTACCAAGGCATTGTTGCGGCCCTAGCGCGCACCATAGAGCTACAGGTCGCGATTGATGAGGCGATAGAGCAGCATGGCAGCTTCCCTATTGAATAAAATGGTAGTCCACTTATCCCTACGCCAAGCGGCGCTGCCCGGAGTTTCTTCTCTTAACGCCCACGGCATCGACCCATGATCGCCACTAAACTAGTGCAATCTACAGGCCCCAAGAAGCCACCAAACGCGGGTAAGGGCCGCAAGCCGGGGAGTCAGAACAAGGTCCCGAAGGCGCTTAAAGAATTGATCTTGGGCGCTCTGGATCGCGCGGGCAGCGAGGACTACTTGCTCCAACAGGCGCATGATAATCCGACAACCTTCTTGGCGCTGATCGGTAAGATATTGCCATCAGAGCTTGCGGTGTCCGCCATGCCCCCGCCCGAAGATCGGCCTATGGGCTTAATAGAGCTTTACCAGCGTATGGGGACCGCCAAGAAAACGCCGCAACTACCCGATAGCCACGGTAAGGCGGGACCCGACCCCGTGGACTCGACGGCATGAGCATAAGCGAACTCGCCCGATTCATGCGCCTTCCCGTTGCCCTTGTCTATTCAGCTTTCAGGGAAGAGGAACGCGAAGCGCGCGCCGAGGGCGTACCCGTTGGCTATCGCGGTGATTACCGGCCTTATGTCGATCAGGATGGCGAGACGCGCTGTGCCGCCCGCTGCCGGGACGGACACCCCTGCAAACGCAAAGGCTTAGGGGCGGGGCATCGGTGCCCGAATCACGGCGGCATGAGCACCGGACCCCGCACGCCTGAAGGAAAGCAGCGTAGCTTGGAAGCCCTGGCGCGTTACCGGACGAGGCGGAAAGGTTAACAAAAGCTTACAAAAGCTTACAAAAGCTAACATTCTCCCGCGTACGCATAATGGGGTACAAGGCTGCCGCGTTTTCATACCGGGCGCATAGGCACCAGTACGCGCGGACGCGTCATGGGGTGCGCTATGTCGCAACCTCACCGACCACCAAAAGGCGGAAAATCGGGCGCCGTGACAAAGTGGGGTATATTGGTTCGCGTAAGTTTCCGATAAGTTTCGGATGGGTTTCTGACAGGGTGTCGGAAACTCTGGGCGCGATAACGTGGCGTCCATTCAATGGCTTAGAGACAGCGAGACGCTAAGGCCCCGTCAATTTCTGACAGGGTTTCGGATAGGGTTTCCGCTATTTTTCCGAACAGTGGAGGCATGGGTAGCAAGCCCTGAATGGGGGCATTTTTGGGGGCACCCCGTCATTTTACGTCCGCGCTTATTAAGTGTTATCAATGCCTTACGAATTAAGTTTGGTAGCCCTCCGCACCATAAAATCAAGGACTTACGGCGCAGTATACCGGAGTCAAAGGGGAATATGCCATAATCCTGCCATAACGCGTATGGCAAATGGGGGGTTATGGCAACATTCCGCAAACGGCCTG
>JAJYPQ010000122.1 GCA_021795255.1 Pseudomonadota bacterium | reverse complement strand
GGTGAGCTCAAGGTCGGTGATCCGGTGGTCCACGAAGACCATGGTGTTGGTCGTTATCTGGGTCTCGTCCGACTGACGATAGCCGACATCGAAAGCGAGTTTTTGGCGCTCGAGTATGCTGGTGGCGATAAACTCTACCTGCCGGTGACCGATCTCCACTTAATGGGGCGCTACACCGGCACCGATCCCGACCGGGCGCCCCTCCATAAGCTCGGGCACGAGGCCTGGGACAAGGCCAAGCGCCGGGCTCAGGAAAAGGCCCGCGACGCCGCCGCCGAACTGCTCGAAATCTATGCCCGCAGGGCCGCCAGACCCGGGCATGCCTTTGCCGCCCGCGAGGAGGCCTACCAGCAATTCGCCGATGCCTTCCCGTTCGAGGAAACACCCGATCAGACGCGTGTCATAGCGGAGGTGTTAAGCGATATGGAGAGCCCGCGCCCCATGGATCGTCTAGTGTGCGGCGACGTGGGATTTGGCAAGACCGAAGTGGCAATGCGGGCCACATTTTTGGCCGTTCATGATCACAAGCAAGTGGCGGTCCTAGTTCCCACAACACTGCTGGCCCAACAGCACTATCAAAACTTTCAGGATCGCTTTGCCGATCTTCCGGTCGAGATCGAACTTCTGTCCCGCTTTCGCACGCGCTCGGAAATCGAGCAGGTGATCGAACGGATCGCTCAAGGACATGTCGATATCATCATAGGAACCCACCGTCTCCTTCAAGACGATGTGCGCTTTCAAGCCTTGGGACTTGTCATCGTCGACGAGGAGCATCGCTTCGGCGTGCGCCAAAAGGAACGCATGAAGGCCCTGCGCGCCCACGTCGACATATTGACGCTGACCGCAACGCCCTTGCCGCGCACCCTGAACATGGCGCTAGCGAGCCTGCGCGATGTGTCCTTGATTGGGACGCCGCCGCAAGATCGACTCTCGATCAAGACCTTTGTGACGCAGTGGGATACGGACTTGATTCGCGAGGCCTGTCTGCGCGAAATGCGCCGGGGAGGCCAAGTCTACTTTTTGCACAATGACGTGCGATCGATGGAGCGGCGCGTGCACGAACTCAAGGCCTTACTGCCAGATATCGATATTCGCATGGCGCACGGGCAAATGCCGGAACGCGAACTTGAACGCGTCATGCTCGATTTCTACCACCAACGCTTTCATATTCTCCTCTGTAGCACGATCATAGAAACCGGTATCGACGTCCCGACCGCTAATACGATCATCATCGAGCGGGCTGACCGCTTCGGACTTGCGCAACTCCATCAACTCCGCGGGCGCGTCGGGCGCTCGCATCACCGCGCCTACGCCTACCTATTAACTCCCGAGGCCGCTGCGCTGACAGCAGACGCCAGGAAGCGCTTGGACGCCATTGCCTCCTTGGAGGATCTTGGGGTCGGGTTTGCCCTAGCCTCACATGATCTTGAGATTCGTGGCGCGGGCGAACTTTTAGGCGAATCACAAAGCGGCCAAATCGACGAGATAGGCTTTACCCTCTATAGCGAGCTCCTCGAGCGCGCGGTCACAAGCCTCAAGGCCGGCAAAGACTTGGACGACGAGGCCCTCCTCTCACGCAGGACGGATATCGATCTACACGTGGCAGCCCTTTTGCCCGAGGACTATTGCCCCGATCCTCATATCCGCTTGGTCTTTTACAAACGCATCGCGAACGCAGCGTCAGATGCTGAATGGGACGATCTGGCGGGCGAGATCGTCGACCGCTTCGGACCGCCCCCTAAGGCCGCCCTGCGCCTCTTTCGTTTGGCGCGCTTACGCAAACTGGCCCACTCGCTTGGGGTTGCCCGCATCGATGCCGGTCCCAAGGGCGCGCGGCTCCAGTTTGTTGCAAAACCCACGCTTGACCCCACGCGCCTCATTGCTCTTATGCAATCTGCGCCCAAGCGTTATCGGCTCGATGGACCGCAGGGCCTCCGTGTGACCGCGGACTGGGGCGATCCCGATGACCGTATCGAGGCGATCACAACACTTATTCAGAGTTTGGCGGGCGAAGAAAGGAAAGTGGGAGTACCATCCGCTCCCGCTTTCACACGTTTCGGAGCAGAGGGTCTTCGACGCCGGCATTAAGGTCCGCGACGGACGCTTACGCCTTGACAGTGCGCCGTGCAAAGAGACTCACGCGCAAGCGATCGCCACTACAGGACCCGCCGAACGACAGTACGCATCAAGGAAGTTGTCCTCTAGCTTATGCGTTCTTGCGCTTTGGCGGTGGCGGAGGGGATGACAGTGGAGGTCACCTGTGATGCCCTGCGCATGATGCGCTGGCACAGGCGGCCACGCGACGTCATCACCCCCGCCTGTTCCGGGCCCGCTGCTACTGCGCATGACACTTGACCTCTCCTGAAGTCTCACAGCCTCATTGTTTGAGCCACCTAGGGCGAGCGTGGCCCTTTCTTTGTGATTGTAATATTATACGCGCAAATAGTCCCCTAGTGGGAGACGTAATTGCCATAGAGTATAATTTTGTGCTCTATTTACCGCACCGCCCGTTTCTTTATGAGAAGCCTAGTGAGCACAGAATATCATTTACAGACGAAGACACTAGGCCCCCGCGCAGCGCAGCTCTTCACTGGGCTGAATGAACGACGCCGGTCTACTTTCACCTTGATGGACGTGGAATCGATCACCGGCCTGTCGGCTGCCGCGGCCCGCAATCTTGTGCATAAGGCTAAGCAACGAGGCTTGGTCACGCGACTGAAGCGGGGCTTGTATACCCTCGTGCCTTTCGAACTCGGCTGGGCCACTCAGCACATCGACAGCCCATACCTGATCGCGCACGAGCTTGTAGGTGGCGCGCACTACTTCCTGTCACACAGCACAGCGCTAGAACTGCACCGCATGGTGACGCAGCCGATCTTCACCGTGTATGTGTCATGCACGCGGCGTGTGCGTCCGCAGACGGTGGGTGGCTATGACTTTCGGTTTATACACATCACCGCAGAACAAGAATTCGGGATCATGAAGCACTGGATCGACAAGGAGCGCTTCGTAATGATCAGCGACATGGAGCGCACAGTCATCGACGGCCTGCGCCACCCAGCATTTGCCGGTGGCATTACCGAAGTCGCCAAGGGCTTATGGATGCAGCGGGACGCACTGAAAGTCGAACGACTGGTGGACTACGCCCAACGCATCGGCGTCGGCGCTGTCGTGCGCCGCCTTGGCTACCTGCTGGAACATTATGGCTTGGCCGATGCTCCGACGCTGGAACCATTACGCGGCTTGCTTACGGCAACTTACCAGCGCCTTGATCCACTGCTACCTACCGAGGGGACATTCCTCTCACGTTGGCGGCTCCAGCTCAACGTGACCCCTGAAGAACTGGATGCCGGAAGGCTTGGCTGATGACTCCTCGTCGCAACATTTCCCTGATCTCGAACACACTGGCGACCACTGGCGGCGGGCGCATCCCAGAGGCCGTCATAGAACGCGATTACGTGCTGGCCTGGATCCTGACCGGCTTGGCCGGCCATCCGTTACGCGACATACTGGCCTTCAAGGGCGACACGGCCATACGACGCTGCTGGTTCAATGACTATCGGTTTTCGGAGGACTTAGATTTTACCTTGATCCACCAGATCGCCCTCGAAGATATCCTGGCAGGGTTGAAGGAAATCTTTGCGACCATCGAAGCCGAGTCGGGTCTGCGGATCGCGTTCGATCGCGAAGATCGCCACGGCCACCAGAACAGTCACACCTTTTATCTACGCTATCAGGGGCCCCTGCCCACCGCGAACAACGTGAAAGTTGATATCACGATCAACGAGATCCTCAGCTTCCCACTGCAAGATCGGCCGATTCTTCGCACCTACGATAGCTTTGAAGACTTGCCTGAAGGACCGACCGTCAAGGTCTACGCTATCGAAGAGATCGTGGTTGAAAAACTGCTGGCATTGAGTGATCGTGCGCGCAACGAACCGCGCGACCTGTATGACCTATGGTATTTGTTTGGCGCAACGGACCTGCACATTGCAGACCTTCGCGTGGGGCTCGATGACAAGATGGCACTGCGGCACCGCACCGTGGCGGGCATGGAGCAGGCGATCGCCGCCAAGGAAGATCGTCTACGGCGACTTTGGACCGCCCGCCTCGCACACCAGATGAGCCAACTACCGCCGTTCGATGACGTTTTTAGGGAGGTGCGCCGTGCTGTTCGCGCTGCCAACTTGCCCAAGACGGCTGGCTGATCAGCGGTGTGCCCACCAAAATCCCTTGGCCGATTTATTTGCAGGCGATCAGGACACTGGGCGCTAACCAAGAGTCTTCAAACCCTTCACGCTCTACGCTTAAGCCCTTACATGTCTTGAGAGCAAACACCTGGCAACCGTATGGTCCTCCGAAGAATGGCGGAGGCTTTTTGCCGGGTATGAGGCACGCGGCAAAAGTACCCGTGCCTTCTGTTCCCGGCACGGTCTGCGCCTCATCCCTTTCTATCGCCGCAGCCAAGAGTTGAAAGGCCGGTCTGGAAGCTGGCCGCCCCGTCTGCGTCGCATCACAAGCCTCGGCCTTCGTGCCGGTCGCGGTCAGCGCACAGACCCCGGCTGTGATCACGGCGAGGTAGGGCCCGCCACGGTCTCGTGCTCGTCCCTGGTTTCTCCGCAGTAGCTTGCAGCGGTCCTCCGACACCTGGAGGAGGTCTGAGCTTGCCCCAGGCATCGAACACGCCCGTGACCTTTCAGAAATCGATAAAGAACGACAATAGATCGGGGCTGCGAGACCGCCGCTCGAGGGTCCCTCTCGACGTGGATACAGCCTCCCAGCGGGTCGACCGCGACGGGCTTTGGGCCTTTAGCGCCTTGCGTTTTACATAACCCTAAAGGCGTCCTCCGGGGTCGTCAAAATCGTTGCAAACGAGCACCTAGCTTGCTTTGACCGGCCAGGAGGCGCAGTCAACTGCGGCCTTTGCAGACTGAACTCCCCCGCGCCAATATAACCGACTTGCAAATTATGCCTAGTAGGTTATCATAGACTCTATGGAGAAGCGCGTCCCGCACTGTCCGCTGAACGTGGTCAAGGCCTTAATCGCAACGGACAAAGTCCGCGCAACCGCGAGTGCCTTTCAGGGCGCGCGCAGCCTCGGTATTCCGGATCTGGCCAGTATGTGCGCCGTGGTTATGGCGCTGACGCCTGGGGATTTCACCAAGAGCATGACGACCCACGCGGATCATAGGATTTGGCAGGACGTTTACCGGCCCAGGACGCCGGCGGGGGACGTGTACCTGAAACTCACAGTTATCGACGATGTGCTGATCGTATCGTTCAAGGAGCTATGACGATGAAATGTCCCGTATGCGGTGGCGCGGAACTGATCCCTGATACGCGCGACCTGCCCTACACCTACAAGGGGGAGACTACAACTATCCCGGCGGTGACGGGCGAGTTCTGCCCGGCCTGCGGCGAGGTGATCCTGGACCGCTACCAGGGTGACCGCTATAGCACTTTGCTAGGACAATTTCAGCGCGAAGTGAATGCGGCCTTTGTCGACCCGGAGTACATCGCGAGGGTGCGCAAGAAACTCGACCTGGATCAGCGTCAAGCCGCCGAGATCTTCGGGGGCGGCGCCAACGCCTTCTCGCGTTATGAAAATGGCAAGACCAAGCCACCGCTGGCGCTCGTACAACTTTTGAAAGTGCTCGAGAATCACCCCGACCTACTCAACGAGATCCGGTCCCAACCAGGATAGCGCCGGCAAAACCAACAAGACATCCGGTCCACAAAAAGGGCGGGGTCGCGTACTCTGCGCGATCACGTCTTGGTCTTTGTCAGGCCGCACCGTGCGGAGTTGGTACGCAGCATGGCAGGATTAGGCGCCTCCCGGCCCGCGAACGATCCGGTCGAGCCGCGCCAGGAGCGCACGATTGACCGTGCTGCCTCAGGCGCTTACTGGCTGCTCCCAGAACGGGGATGCCCCTCGGTTTTTCGTGACCGGAGGCCCCCGTCTACAAGCCCAAGCGACTGCGGTGAGTGACGCTATCCGCACTCCCAAAAACCTCAGGCATGTTCGAGTCTTAAGGGGACTTTAGGAGTCCGGCAGGCTGTAACCCTCGGGAAATAAGGTCGCCTCATAGCCGAAGAACTTGAGATCATGGATACGCAAGGGGTAGAGAATACCGTCGAGATGGTCGCATTCGTGTTGCACGACCCGGGCATGAAAACCCTCGGCCTCGCGCTCGATGGGGACGCCATCGATATCAAAGCCCCGATAGCGGATACGGCGATAACGCGGAACCAGACCGCGCATGCCGGGCACGCTGAGACACCCTTCCCAGCCCTCCTCCTGCTCTTCGCCGAGCGGCTCAATGACCGGATTCACAAGAATGGTATCGGGGACCTCGGCCACCTGCGGATAGCGGGGGTTCGCATGGACCCCGAAGATCACCACGCGCAGCGGGACGCCTATCTGCGGGGCCGCAAGACCCGCTCCGCTTAAGGCCGCCATCGTGTCCTTCATATCGGTCACGAGCTCTGAAAGCGCGGCCGCCGAGACCACCGGGACTTCTTGCGCCCGCGCAAACAACAACGGATCGCCCATCTGTCGCACAGCCCTTACCGTCATGACTTTACCCTTTGCCGCTATGGCCCCATACTAAGGGCATTGTATCAAAGGAGCCTCGTGTGCGCCGTATCCTTCCGATTTTCCTGGCCATCCTCGGTCTTTGTACCCAGGCGCTCGCCGCCAAAACCCCCCTCTACGAGGTCCAAGTGCTGATATTCGCAAACCACCTGCGCAAGCTTGACGGTCACGAGCACTGGAACGAAGAGAAGATTTCGCCTATCACAGGCTTTAAGAAGGCCTTGTCGCCGAGCACGAGTCTCCCCACAGGCTCCCAACTCGCGATAGCCCAGTCGATTCTGTCCCGCCATCCTCACTATACGATTCTTGCCGCCCGCAGTTGGGTACAGAATATGGTGGACCTACGGACAACTAAAGCGATTCGCATTGAAAGCCACAGGGACGGTCACCTAAAAGGCGTCATCCGCGTCTTTCGCTGGCACCTCATCCATGTCGCCCTAGACCTCCATTACACGCCCAGCGGGGACCTTCAGAGCACCGATTCTTCAGACACCACCTATCAGCTCCGGGAATCGCGCCCGGTGGCCTTACACAGAACGAATTATTTTGATCACCCGAAGTTCGGGGTCCTTGTGCGCGTCGTCCCCTACGAAGGTCCGCTCGGAGCGGGCCACTAAGGCTTCACGCCTCGGGCAGGGATGCGGGGTCATAAAGGCGAGGAATCGCCTCCTCGAGCAAGGACCGGACCTGACTCATGCCGGTCTCTAAATAGCGTTCTATGGTCCGCAGATCGATTTCGCCTGCGGTCTTCCCGGCCGCAAAATTCGCGACCACCGCGAGCGAGGCGTAGCAAAGACCGACTTCGCGCGCGAGTCCCGCCTCCGGCATGCCGGTCATACCCACAATATCCGCACCATCGCGTTCCAAGCGGCGGATCTCCGCTACGGTCTCAAAACGTGGGCCTTGGGTCGCGGCATAGGTAGCCCCCGAGGCCAACTCGAGCCCGGCCCGCGCGGCGCCGTCGCGCAAAACCTCGCGTAAGGCCTCGCAATAGGGATGGGTGAAATCCACATGGGTCACGGGTTCCGGGCTACTGCCGAAAAAGGTATGGGCACGGCCATAGGTGTAATCGATAATTTGGTCAGGCAACACTAGGCTCCCTGGTACCAGACTCAGCCGAATCGCGCCGACTGCGTTCACGGCAATGACGTGGCTTGCGCCGCACTCCTTGAGGGCCCAGAGATTGGCTTGATAATTAACACGGTGCGGCGGAATGGTATGTCCGTGTCCATGACGCGGCAAAAAAATGACGTCATGTCCCCCGACCGCCCCATAGACCATAGGCGCAGATGGCTCGCCGTACGGGGTATGCAAAACACGGCGCTCGCGTACCGTCAGATTACGGAGGTGGGTAAGTCCGCTCCCACCGATAATGGCCAGCATCTTCATCTGAGCGCGTAAATCCCCTTCGCGTTGCGTAAATACCCTTCGTAATCCATGCCGTAACCGAATACATAACGATCCGGGACATCGAGACCCGAAAAATCGGCCGCTAGATCCGCAGAACGCGCTCGCAGCTTTGTGACTAAAACGGCCTTCAAAACATGGGCGGCCCCGCGTGCGTAAAGGCTTTGCGTCAAAGCCTTTAAGGTCGTCCCTTCATCAAGGATATCGTCAAGCAGAACCACGGTACGACCAGTCACCGACAGGCTCGGTCCCGCAACCCAGGCCAGGTCGCCACCCGTCAACGCCCCGCGATAACGCGTTGCATGGACGTAGTCCACTTCCAAGGGAAAATTGAGTCGCGGGAGGAGGTGCCCTGCAAATACCAGGGCACCATTCAAAACCACCATGAGGATAGGGTTAGCGTCCGCTACGGCGCCATGGAGGTCCTGCGCCATCCGATTGAGGGCTTGATCCACCTCGGATTCCGAAAACAGCTGTTCAGCCGCCTCCAAGAGTGCCCAGGCTTGCCGTCCCTGCGCCGCCCCATCCCCTTCCATACGATCAAGAAGGGCTTAGTAGGTGAAGGTTACGGTGTCGTCATCCATGGCCTGCGTAATGACATACGCGCCGCCTACCGTCTCTTCGATTTCGGGAATGAGGTCTTTGCCCCACAGTTCGAGTGTCGGGGTGCATACCTTAAAGTGGACGCCTGCTTCGTGCGCGTCTTTTATAAAGTCATAGACGGACTTCGTGCTGCCTTCCTGCACAAAAAGCTTTTCGGCTACACCTTTGATGGCGAGCTCGCCCGCGCGGGCCGTTAAGACCACGGTGACCTCGTATTCCATGGCCGCGGCCACGGTCGCTTGAAAAAACGGCGCACCGAGTTCGGAGGGGTTACTAGGATCGGTATTCACCATCATCATAAGAAGCTTGTCAGCCATTACATTACTCCGCAAATCGGTCAAAGAAAGACGCGCGATTATAGCGGCTTCCGCCCGTAAATCCCATAGCGACATGCGCGCCATCGGGTTCTCCGAGCCAAAACCCCCATACGCTCGGTAAAGCAAGGCTTTCCCAAGGAATGGGCCGACCCAAGGCGCCTTTTGCCGGTCCGCCGGGCGATCCGCGAACTTTGCAAGGTTGCCTTGGGTCGGAAAACACCGACGCACCGATCATAGCGGGCATGGACTGCCTGAATCGCGATGGGTCCGCCTTCGGGGTCAGCGACCTCTACAGGGTCAGACCTTTGAGATAGGCACGAAACTCGTCCTTCAGCTGGGGGTGACGTAAAGCGTATTCGACGGTCGCCTCAAGGTAGCCCAGTTTACTCCCGCAGTCATAGCGCTTGCCGTCAAACTCGTAGGCCAGCACCTGCTCCCTTTCCAGTAACTGCGCAATACCATCTGTGAGCTGGATCTCGCCGCCGGACCCGGCCCCGAGGCTTTCGAGCAAATTAAAGATGCGCGGCGTCAGAATATACCGCCCGACCACACCGAGGGTGGACGGGGCCTTACCCGGGGCCGGCTTCTCGACGATCCCTTCCACGCGATGCAGTCTGTCATCCCAGGCCCGTGTGCGCACGATGCCGTAGGAACCGGTGTCTTCCGGCGCCACGTTTTGGACACCGATAATGGCGTTATGATAATGCCCGTAAAGATCGACCATTTGGCGCAAGGCCGATGGCTTAGCATCAATCAGATCATCGGCCAAGATCACCGCAAACGGCGCGTCGCCTACCACTTGGCGCGCGCACAGCACGGCGTGCCCAAGACCCAAGGCCTCGGCTTGGCGGATGTAAATACACGTGACC
>JAJYPQ010000121.1 GCA_021795255.1 Pseudomonadota bacterium | reverse complement strand
GCGGGAGATCAACGAGAAACACATCGCCGGCACCCAGGGTGTCTATGGTCAAAGCATCGACCGGGGGACAAAAGGCGTCGACCAGATCCGGATGGGTGAAGGGGGTCAGCACCTGAGCTGCGCTTGCCAAGACGCCGGCGACGACCTTGGCATCAAAGCGTGTGAAGACGCCCTCGTGGTAAGACTGGTAACTCCGCAAAAGGCGCAGCGCCTGAGGGCTTAAGCCCACGGCCTCTTCGGCGAGCTGCCGATCCCAGCGTTCGCGCGCCTCGTCGTGGAAGAGGTAGTCGTATAGACCTGCCAAGCTATAGTGCTCGGGGAGAAAGGACAGTACCCCCAAGGCGTTGCGGCAGAGTTCGATCGCGGTATCGACCCAGAAGGGGTCGCTCGGCGAACCGGTGAGCAGGAGGGCCGACTTTAAAAAGCCCGCGGCGGCCTCGGGCGTCAAGCCGCGCAAGAGGTTAAAGGCTCGGCGCTTGGGGCCGATGATGGTCAGGGTACGATGGGTGGCGCGCCCAAGGCCCATAGCCGCGGCCCCGAAATCGCCCTTGATGTCGAAGATCAAGCCACCCACCCCTTGGCGCAAACACTGCCACAAGACTGGCTGGATGACAGACGTGGTCTTGCCGGATCCGATGCCGCCCAAGACCAGCAGGTTTTGTCCCAGATCCGATAGACCGAGAACGGCCGGCCGGCGCGAAGAGGCGCGATAGCGTGCGCGAGCCGCGAGCAGCCCCGTGCCGACGCCAAGCCACACCGCAAACCCAGGCGGACGCGGCGCCTGCGGTATCAGCTGGCGTATATATTTCCCGAGGACCACGCCAGGAAAGCTCAGCCAGGCTGTGGCCATCAGTAAGCGGTGGAGACGCCGCGACTGCGGCTTGGGACGAAGCAGTGGCTGTCCTCGAGGGACGGCATCCCAGCCGCCGTGCGCGGTCGCGGGCCCTGGTGTCAAAGAGGGAGGATTGCGACGTCCCCCTTGAGACAAGCATTCGGCAAGCCTGTCTTTTTCGTGCAAGAGGCCATGCGCCTCGACTTGCTCGCCGGCATCCAGAAGCGCCCGCAGGCGCCGGCGATCGGCGCGATTGCGGCTTCGAAAAGACGCTTTTGGTTTCGCGGGCGCCACCGGGTTCCTCCGGATAAAAACGCAGGCTAGCAAGCCTTATCCTTAACGCCCACTCTCGAATCAGCGAGGATCCCCTCGTGAATACCGCCCTCTTTGTGCGCAGCATCTCTCGCGGCCAAGGACACAGCGCGGTCCGTGCCGCCGCCTATTGCGGCCGCCGGCGTCTCTACGACGAAAGATTGCGAAAAACATTCAATTTTGAAAAACGGCCTGGGCTTAGCTATTCCGAACTGCGGCTGCCCCGCCATGCGAGCCCGCACTTACGCGACTCGGGCCGGCTCTGGAACGCCATAGAGGCCCATCTGACGCGCGCCAACGCGAGACTCGCCCGCGAACTGATCATCGCCCTGCCGCGCGGCTGGCCGCTCGAATCCCAGATCCTCCTTATGCGCGGATTCTTGGAAGACGAGTTCGTAGCCTGCGGACACGCCGTCGATTGGCACGTCCATCTGGACCATCCGCGCAATCCCCATGTCCATGCCTTAGTGAGCTTTCCGACTTGGGACGCCGGAGGCCTTGCCCCCGCGGATAAAAATTGGGACCGGCGCGCCTGGCTTGTCGGTCTGCACGCCGTGTGGCGCAGGCACTGTGACCGCCAGGGGCTTAGGGCATTGCCTGGTCCCAGTCACGAGGGCGGCTCCTTCCATTTGGGCTTCGCACACGCCCTGGCCCGGCATGGTGTCATCACGCGCCAAGGGCAAAGGCTCGCGGCCTTGCGGGCCTTGGCTACCGTGCGCCGCCCACACAGATGGCCCGCGTGGCTGCGGGTGCGCCTGCGCCGCCGGGAATACCTCGAGCGCACGCGGCAACGGATGCAGGAGCGCTTTTCCCGCGACCGCTAGCACGCTCGGCGCAAGGGCGGCCAAGGTTTGGTAGGTCATAAAACACACCCCGCGGCTCGCCAATACGGGTCAATCGCGTGTTGGCGATCTCGTTTCCATAAACCTCCTCGTGCACCTTCTGGGTATGGCGACCGGCACGCTCGGCAAGAACCGTGGCGTGACGACCAGCCCGCACCCGCTCACGCCGGGCCTTTCGCCACGGCGGCCATAGGACTCGCCCTCTTCACGGTGGTCGAACTGAGACTCACATATCTCGCGACCCCATTGAACATGTTCCGGAGTTCCGGGCCTCAGCGCGCCATCACGCTGGGGGTCTGATCAACTTCGGCTACTTCTAGTCGGAGAAAGGTAGGCAGACATAAAAATGCGACTGACACGCGTCATGTCATGCTCTGGCGATGAAACCGCGTGTTGTGGCAACTCGGGCAGGGCGGGATGTGGCCCGGCTTATAAAAAGAGAGGCCTCCACTGCAGTGATCGCAGACCAGCGTTCCTAGGCCCGTCATTTCGCCTGTGTGGTAGCCGGCAGCGTCCGCTTGGATTCTGAGCTGGAGCAACTCTGCCGTAGTTTTATTGGCGGCCTCCAAAAACATATTCCAGAAGGCCTCCTCCGTTAAGGCCACATCGAACCCTAACCAATCCGCCAACTCGCGGCCAGTCCTACCCAGATAGTGGGCGGCATCTCTTAAATCGCGCTTCAGGTACTGTTCTAACTGAACTATCTCACGTTCGCCCACGCGACCCATGGCAACAAGCTCACTTCGTATCTCGCTGATAGCGTGATGGAGCAGGGCGTCAGTCTGGCGGGCATGGCGTAGGGCCTTTCCGAGCAGCTCCCGATACGCCTCCCCTAAGGTTTCAAGGTCTTCTGGCGATGAGGGCGAGTCTTTCATAATGTAATGGCTCCCTATAGCGCGAGGAGGAGCAAGGGCGCTCTAGTAAAGTGAGTAGCAGGATCATAGTGGCGCGATCAGTAGGCCAAAGCAATACTTCCTGCGAGTCCCGCCTGGGAGGAGCTTATGCACACCGATCATGCTCGTGACTTCCCCCATCAGTTCCGGGCGCGATAGCACCGTCCGCTCACACCCCTGGTCGCTAGACTTTTCTGGCCACGACAGCGGCCCATACCCTGTGGGGACACATCAGAAAACCGCGCAAGGCCAAAGAGCGCGCTTGCCGCTACTGACCTACGGGCCAGGAGGGAAGACGCGTGGGCTAATATTTAGCGGGAGGTGCAGATCGGCGACAACCAACGAGCCACAAGGGACTCTTGGCTTGTAAAGACCCCCATCGGCGTTTTGACATGGGCGGCAAGATGGCCGGAATAACTTTTATCGTGTGGTCCGAGAGTCAAATGGATATCGGTGCGCGTCGCTGTAACGCCGCCATTTGGCATAGTCTGGTAGCAGACCTCGCGTCCCCGAACGGCTTGTCCTGTTTGCCACCAGGAGACCACATGACATTTTTGGCCGGACTGATTCACCATCCAACTGGAAGCGGCGGCGCCGCGATCACAGGTCGTGTACGTCGTGTCGAGGTAAGGGCTATGGACCGTCACGCGCCATTGCCCTTGGGCTAGGGTCGCCGCGTGAAGCCGCAAGCCGACGCTTATCAGCATAAGTCCCAACGCGCGCATGGTTATCTCCCCTAGAATCTTTTTGGTGAACGGAATTGTTGTCGCTAAAGCGTGCCGGCAAAGTCATATTTCGTCAAGCCAGGGGCCGTAGATTTCACGTTGACCACAAAGACCCCGGGGCGCGAGAATGCGCTGGGCGGTCTTCCGGGAAGCGGTGATGTCGCCCGCGGTGGCTGTGTCGGAAGGAACCGGGCGGCGGTACATATCCGCGCCAATGGCGGTCTAGCACGGCACGGGGATTGCGACTGGGGTCGCCTCTATCAATAAACCGGGATCCGACGGACCCCTCGTTCTCGGTGCCCGTCGCTCAAGCTTCGCCACGAGGATGTTTATGGTAAAACGTGCGTTCGTCAGAATCTTCGTCTTCTGGGGGATATTGGCATCCCAGGGGGCATGGGCCACCCACGGCTTTCGCCCCGGCTTATGGGCGGTTCAAGAAGTATTTACGGGCTCCTTGCGGTTCACAAGCCACGAACTGCGTTGCTTGCAGAGCCTGGGCCAAGGCCAAAATGGCATCGCGGTATTGGGCCCCGCCGGTGGACCTAGTGGTCCCGTGGCCATACACATAAAGCGCGGGGTCCATAAAACCAGAGTGGTATGGCACGATGACCTCCGTCTTGGACCAACGACCACCATCGACTACGGGCGATATACGTTTGTAGATCGTGCGCTGGGTGACTTGTTACGCGGGTCCTGGACCCGAACACAGACCTTCCCGGGTCGCACGACAGTCATGCATGAGGTCCTGCGGGGCCACTGGGTCGCCCGTAACTGCCCTGGCACCTTACCATCTGCCACCCTGTCTTCCCCAACCCTTGCCGCTTTAGCAGCCGAGACGGCGGCACTTAAGGCTGGCGCTGCTAGTACGCGGGCCCATCTGGCACAAATGAAGAAGGACCGTTTCCCTTAATGCGGTTTCTCATCCAGCCTACGAAGCCGGAACCTCCTACGGTTTTTGGTGAGAGAGCAGCGCCAAATCGTGTACTGCTGCGGCATCTCCTTGCGCGGCCGCCCTCTTGTACCAGTACCGGGCCTTGGCATAGCTCTGCGCGACCCCTTGACCATGCTGGTAGAGGTAGGCGAGGTTGGTCTGCGCCAAACTATCCCCCTGTCGGGCCGCCTTCGTCCACCAATAGGTGCCCTTCGCATAATTTTGGGGAACGGCTCTCCCGTACTCATACAGAAACCCCAGGTTGACCTCGGCGAAGCTATATCCCTGGCGGGCCGCCTTGCGCCACCAATACACAGTCTGCGCCGCATTCGGGGGGACGCCCTGACCGCGGGCGTAATAATAGCCGAGCATGTATTCTCCGGGGGGAAACCCCTGGAGCGCCGCCTTACGCATCCAGAACACGGCTTTGGTAAAGTTTTTTGGGACACCGTGACCGGTGTTCCAATCGTTCGCAAGATTATACTGGGCGATACGGTTTCCGCCCTGGGCCAAGATTCTGAGTTGGCGCAGACTCTTTCGGGCGCCATGCACCGCTGAGCGCTCAACATGACTAGGCGTGTGCACAGGCACCGCCTCCGCTATGGGCGTGAAAAAAAGGCACAGCACGGTGGTCCACAAAAAATGTTCCGATCTCGTGTGATGCATAAGCGCTCCCCGTATTTTGCTTCGACCCCGCTCCATGTCGCCAACCGCGGCCAGGCGGGTTTTGTGTACTATAACGCCTGTTGAGGCTCCTCGCTTACTCTCCCACCGATGAGGCCGGTTTCCCCAACGGGTGGCCACGGGGGCATGTGGTGGAGTATACGACCTTGGGCCGGGCAGAAACGGGCGCGGTTGTGGTAGCTTCACCCCATTAAAGTCAGCGGGGTGATGCAATGAAAGGAATAAGGGTGTTCGCAATTATCCTAGTCATCCTGGGAATTTTGGGCGCGGTCTATGGGGGGTTCAGCTACACCCATAGGTCCAAGGAAGCGCAACTCGGTCCGCTCTCGCTTTCCGTCAAGAGGAAACATCACGTCAACATCCCCCTCTGGGTGGGCGCCGGTGCCGTGGTGATAGGCGGGGTCTTGTTGGTGATCGCCAGTAATGACAACACGACCGCGAGCAGACTCGGCTAATAAGGGAAAAGCTGTTCGACCCCGAGTAGCCGTCCCGAGCCGTCACGGGATCCGCCGTTGCGCAAGGAAAACGCCCTGGCTGCCGGAATCGGAGCCGTCGGGATCACGACGCTACGTGGGGCAAATCATCTGGCCCAACTCCTCGGTCAGACGAATGTTCTCGGTATAGTCGACCGGACAATCGATCAGGGTGACCGTCGGCGACTCTAGAGCCTTTCTCAAGGTCGGTAGCAGATCCTCGGCACGTTCAATGTGGTAGCCATCGGCACCGAAGGCCTTGGCGTACTGCACAAAGTCTGGGTTGGTGAATTGGACGTTCCCGGTTCGCTTATAGTGAAGCTGCTGCTTCCACTCGATAAGGCCGTAGCAGTGGTCGTTCCATATGAGGACTACGAAGGCGACGCCTAGCCGCATGGCCGTTTCGATCTCCTGGGAGTTCATCAAAAAACCCGCGTCCCCGGTGACCGCCACGACGCGCTTGCCGGGACAGGCTAGCGCCGCCGCCACCGCGCCCGGCACGGCAATGCCCATACTCGCAAAGCCGTTCGATATGATGCAGGTATTCGGGTGTTCGGCGTCGTAGAGCCGCGCCATCCAAAGCTTGTGGGCGCCGACATCACATAAAACGATGTCCTCGACATCGAGCGCCGCGCGCAGGTCGGCCACGATACGCTGGGGCTTCACGGGAAACGCCTGATTATCGCAAAAGGTGGTCAATTCGCGACGAATAAGCGCGCGTAGATTCTGCGAGGCACTCGAAGTCCGAGAAGGAAGGCGCTCGGCGATGGCCGGCAGGGTCACAGAATAATCGCCGATCACGCCCGAGGCTACGATGTAATGGGCATCGACCTCGGCCGCGCGCAGATCGATATGCACAATCTGCCGATCCGCGGTGGGGTGCCACAGGATCGGCGGATACTCGACGATGTCGTAGCCTATACAGATGATGACGTCGGCGCGATCGAACCCGCAGGAGATGTAATCGTGAGCCTGTAAGCCCACGGTGCCGAGACTCAAAGGATGCGAGGCCGGAATCGCGCCCTTGGCCATGAAGGTCGTGGCCACGGGGATCTGGAGCTTTTCGGCAAAATGCAAGAGGGCCTCGCAACCGTCGCCGCGAATCACCCCGTTGCCCGCCATAATGATCGGAAACCTTGCCGCCGCGATCACCGTGGCCGCCTCCGCCACTTGCGATGCGGCCGGGTACGGTGCGGCTGCGACCTGGACCTTGAGGGGCACGCCCGAGGTCGGCTTGGCGGCCACGTTCTCGGGGAAATCGATAAAACAGGCCCCCGGCTTTTCGATTTGAGATAACTTAAAGGCCTTGCGAACAATTTCCGTCACGGTCTCGGGTTCTAGGACCTGAACCGCGTATTTAGTGATCGGCGCAAAGAGATTGACGAGATTTAAAACTTGGTGTGACTCTTTGTGGAGTCGTAAGGTCGAGGCTTGGCCCGCAATGGCGACCAATGGGGCGCGGTCCATATTGGCATCGGCGACCCCGGTCACAAGGTTGGTGGCGCCTGGCCCCAAGGTCGCCAAACACACCCCGGCCTTATGCGTAAGCCGCCCGTAGACGTCGGCCATGAAGGCCGCGCCCTGCTCGTGTCTGGTCGTCACAAAGCGAATGGAGGAATCGAGCAGGGCGTCCATGAGCCCAAGGTTCTCCTCCCCCGGGATCCCAAAGATGTACCGAACCCCCTCGTTCTCCAAACATCGGACGAAGAGCTGGGCGGCGTTCATGATCAGCGACCCTTCAAGTGGCGCGCCTTATGGATTAAATAATCGACCACCCGCATCAACTGTCGCCGGCTCCCAGCCAAGCTCGGGTTGGTACGATAACGTCCATCGACGACAAATGTCGGAACGGAATGGATCCCCTCTTCCTCCTGCTGTTGGCGGGCCTTGCGAACCGCAAGGCCCACGGCAAAGGAGCGGTAGACCTGAACGAAGCGGGCTGCCGACACGCGGCTGTGGCGTGCCACCCACTGCGAGATCGTGGTGGCGCTATCCAAAACCTCATGATGGATGTGGATCGCGTTAAAGAATTTATCATGCAGTGCGGGCACGAGGCCTAATTCCTTGAACGCAAAGAAGGCGCGAGCTTGTGGCAACCAATAGGGGCTGATGGCGGCCGCCTGACGTTCGAAGATCACACCTTTGGGTTTATGCGCAAGCCAGCGATTGAGCACCGGCTGGAGGTGAAAACAGTGGGGACAACCGTACCAAAAGACCTCCTGAACCTCGATCTTGGGGCCGGGCGGCACCGGCTGGGCGGGGCTTACGCGCACATACTCCATACTCTCGACCACACTCGCCTGGGCAACCGCCATCGTAAAGGCCAAAAATACGCCTAGGGTCGGGGCCACGTATCTCCTCATCACACCATCTCCTTATCATCGATTAGAGGCTGCACCCATTGTAGCTGCTTATCGCCGCTTTTGTGTTCCCGGCAGGCAGAGGCTACGACCCCAGCCATGCGAGACTCGGTCTAACGGTACAATCCGAGACTGGACCTCTCGTGGCTCTAAAACCAGGGCCGCAAGAGGCCGTCCGTCCTGTGCCCCGATCCGGACAAAGGCTTATCGTGGCCACTGCATGTCGAGTGCTTGCCGGATCGTCTTCAATCCCGCCGCCGCGCAGGCCTGATCGGTTTGGGCGCTGGGCGTTCCTGCCACACCCAGTGCCCCATAAAAGACGCCCCCCACCTCTATCGGGACCGACCCGCCCACAAAAACCAAGTGCGCACCGGCATAGCTCAGGGGTGCATGACGCGGCTCGCTCTGCAGTTTGAGTCCGGTTGCGTCAAACATCGCGCTGGTGTAGGCCTTGTCGTAACTGATCTGGAGCGACAGCGGGGCGGCCAGCGTGTCCCGCAGGGCGACCTGCGTTACGCCCTCACGATCCACGACCGTGGCCGCCACCTGGAAGCCCTTGGCCCGGCAGGCTAGGATCGCTCCATGCGCCATCTCCAAAGCCGAGTGGAGCGTCAAGCGTGACACCGTGATCGATAACGGTTTACCGGCCTGCGCTTGCAGGGACGTCAAAAGAATCGCCATACCCACAAACCTCGACCCTATCGTCTTTCTTATCATATTTTCCCCCCTAGTATGCGTCGGCCTCTTCGGATCGCTTGCCTCTTCCGAAACCGTCAGATGACGCTCCATATTGCCATGGGAGGGACGCGTCGACATCGCCATTCATTCCGCAATAGCCAGGGCTTGTGATAGGAATATACCGGAACTAAAGACCGCGCCGGCCTACGGCGGCGATCGGTCCTAGGGTCGAGCGGAAAAGGATGGCTACGGATCCTCGCCAACACGGGCGGCCGGGTCTTTCATCGGCGCCTTGATCGATACGCAACACATGGGCCGTAAGACACCGCCTTGCCAATGATCGATTTCGAGGGCGCGCGGCACTCAGTGCTTGTTTTATGACATCGGGCGAAACCCGGGATGCAAAACTTAAAGCCGGACGAAGACCTGGCCTTGTCGATCCGACAACCGCAGAACGCGCTTGCCTAGTCAACGGTCGGGCGCCACAACCCTCGGTGCAGCCGCTTTTGTGTTCCCTGCGGACAGAGGCTATTCTAGCGCCACAACGTGCGCCGTCGCCGGGACTAGGTATGACCGTAAAATCCAAAGTTGAGCTAGCGGAGTTTCTTACTCATCAGTACCTTTGCGAATCATTGACGATCAAGGAGGTGGAGACGCTCCTTGAGTACACGGAACTCGTCCAATTCCGCAAGAACGCCATCATAGCGGACATAGGCGAGGTGGGCGAGGCGCTCTATTTCGTAGTGAAAGGTGAGGTCGCCCTCTACTACGACGACGGCGGGGAAGAACACGAGGTCGGACGCATGACTGAAGGCGAACTGATGGGCGAGATGTCGTTCTTCGATCGCAAACCGCGTTCGGCGCGCATGCGCGCCAAAACCGACGATACCCGAGTCCTGCTCCTGTCGCGCGCCAAATACAAGCGTATGCGGGTGGAGCACCCCTATATCGCCGTGAACTTATTAGAGCATGCGGTGATCAGTCTGGATCACCTCTTTCGGCGCGTGAGCAACGACGTCGCGCGTTTCTCCCAGTACATACACGGCGGGATCAAGATGTAGGTTCCAAGGCCTTCAGCAGACGCCCGTGTAGGTCGGCAAAACCGCCGTTACTCATGATCAGGATAT
>JAJYPQ010000120.1 GCA_021795255.1 Pseudomonadota bacterium | reverse complement strand
ACAGCGACGCGGGTGGACGGGCTCGCAAGCCCTATTCCGGGGGCCGTTCCGAGGACGAGCGAGCCAATAATGTACGGGCTCAAGCTCTTGTCGGGGCCAGTCGATCAGAAGTCACTCCTCTGCCAGTCCCGGTGCCCCGCGCGCCCGCGCAGCGCGGCAAAGCGCGAGGAGAGCCTGCGTTCGTGCCTGGCCGCCACGTGACCGTGTGCCAGGCACTGGCGGGCGCTGACTGGCCACCTCTTTGACGGACAAGTGTGTATCCGGGTGCCCGGCGCAATCGCGTGGCCTGGCGGTCCCGCGTGCTGGTCCTCGGTTTCAGACGTAAGGGCCTGCGCTCTTTTGTCCATACGCCGGTGTTCTCGAGCACGGTGCATGTGATCCGTTGCCGTCAAACGAAGACGCGATCGTTGTGCGCAGTTGGCTCCTCTAGCTTGCGTCTCTATTCTTGGCTAGAATCTGACTAGTCTAGTCTGGATGAGGGTTCGGTCGTGCGTAGCTGGCAGATGCAAGAGGCGAAATCACGGCTATCCGAGGTGGTCAAGGACGCTTTGCGTGAAGGCCCGCAGGAGATCACCGTGCACGGCCGGTCCGTGGCGGTGGTGCTGTCACGCAGCGAGTACGATCGGCTCGCAGGCACTGGCGAGTCACTAGTCGCTTTCATGCGCCGCTCGCCGCTCGCCGACGCCGAGGACATCGACTTCATGCGCGACAGGAGCCCCACTCGCGAGACGGCTCTTTGAGCTACCTCATCGATACCAATGTCCTGTCCGAGCTGCGGCGACGCGAACCCGACGCGAGCGTGGTGAGGTGGCTGGAACGGCGTCCGGCCACGGGTCTGTACCTTTCAGTGCTGACTCTGGGCGAACTGCGCAAAGGCATCGAGGCGTTGCCCGAAGGTGAACGCAAGCGGGCCCTAGTCGATTGGCTGGAAATCGAACTACTCGGATTCTTTGCGGGACGAGTACTGCCTATCGACGCCCGCGTCGCGGACCGCTGGGGATATCTCGCGGCCCAGGTCGGCCGCCCTATGCCGGCCATCGACAGCCTCCTCGCCGCCACGGCGCTGACCCATGATCTCACCCTCGTCACCCGCAATCGGCGCGATTTTCAGTACCCGGGGCTCGCCGTGATCGATCCTTGGTCCGAGGAAGCGACGTAACTGGCGCAAGGCCTAGTTCGCAATTCGGCAGAAGCAGGAATCCTTGTGATGCGGGTTTTTGGGCGTCAGTCGAGTTTCTTGATAAGGTCTTGCGCGCGCAGACGCGTAGAGCGGGTCCGCATCTGCATCGATCTGTGGCCCGTCAGCGCCCCAGATCCATCTGGTCGAGTCGCTTGTCCTCCTGTTCCTGGTTCTTGATCTCCTGACGGATAACTTCCTCGTCGCGGCCCAGCGTCGATGTGGATAGGCCCTCTGAACGTGTCCACCACCGGTTTCTCAGCCGTTACGGCCCTGGGCTTCGCTTCACCCATAGGGTGTGGATCCTCCGGGGTTGTCAAAACCGCCGCGAGCCGGCGTCTGGATGAGCCTTGTCCGGTTAGGGAGGTCACCTGCGGTTTTTAGGTTAAAGGGTCCATCCAAAAAAAGCGCAGCCACAGGGGGGCCCGTCAAGCCCGCAGATTCAGGGACCGCCCTTAAGATGAGCTAACAGGCCGGGAGTGAGATGGGCGCCACCCTCGTCCAGAAAACGCGGGCAGGAAAGGCTCACAAGCAGGCATCCTACCCACCGCCTGCGGCTCGATCATTAGTCGGTCTGTGTTGCACGTACCCCGTTCCCGTCGGCAAATGAGGCTAGAGGTCGCGGCCTTCGCAAATTAACGATTGCACCGAGCCTTGCACGAGATACCGTGTTAGCATTCCCCGTCGTTACTGCCGTGCTATGATCGCCGTGGGAGCCATTGAGGAGGACGTGTGGCGTTGAAAGACACGCTAGGGTTTCAGTGTCGCGTATGACGCCTACGGACTTAAAGGGGCCAGGGCTCTATATCAATCGCGAGTTGAGCCTGCTCGCGTTTAATCGGCGCGTGCTCGAGCAGGCGAAAGACCGCACTTTGCCACTTCTTGAGCGGCTGCGGTTTCTGTGTATTTCGAGCACCAATCTCGACGAATTCTTCGAGGTCCGGGTGGCCGGCCTTCAGCAACGCGCCGAATTGGTCGCGACCGCCTTGTCTCCGGACGACATGACGGCGCGTGAAACCCTGCAAGCCGTGCGCCATGAGGCCTTGGCCCTCGTCGAGGATCAATATCGGGTTTTGAATGAACTGCTCATTCCAGAACTTGCGGCGGCCCAGATCCATATCATAAAACGCGATAACTGGACCGAGGCTCAAGATGCATGGTTGCGGCGCCATTTCGAAACCGAGCTTCTGCCAATACTGAGTCCTCTAGGTCTCGATCCCGCCCACCCTTTCCCGCGCATCTTAAATAAGAGTCTCAACTTTATCGTCCCCTTGGACGGTCAAGACGCCTTTGGCCGTCATAGTGGCATGGCAATCGTTCAGGCGCCGCGCGCCTTAGCCCGGGTCATTGCCCTACCAAGCCCCCAGCGATCGATCCATCAATTCGTTCTGCTATCTTCCGTCATTCATGCCTACGTGGATCGTTTGTTCCCGGGCATGAGGGTCCTGGGCTGCTATCAATTTCGTGTAACACGCAATAGCGACCTTTATATCGAAGACGAGGAGGTCGACGACATTCTGCGCGCCGTCCAAGGAGAGATCGCCTCGCGTCGTTATGGCGACGCCGTTCGGTTGGAGGTGTCGCGGGAATGCCCCGAGACCACAAGCAACTTCTTGTTACGGCAATTTGGTCTCGGCCCAGAGGACCTCTACGCCGTCAATGGACCCGTCAACCTAAACCGTCTGGGCGAAATCTACGATCCGGTCGATCGACCGGACCTCAAATATAGCGCCTTTGTCCCCGGTGTCCCTCGCCACATGAGCCAGAGCCCGGACATCTTTGCGGCTATTCGACGCAACGACACGGTCTTGCACCACCCCTTTGAGTCGTTTCTCCCGGTTGCCGAATTCATTCAACAGGCGGCGACCGATCCGCGGGTGCTCGCCATCAAACAGACCATGTACCGTACCGGCCCGGACTCGGTGATAGTCGATTCCCTAGTCCAAGCCGCCCATGCCGGCAAAGAGGTCACGGTCGTGATCGAGCTCCGAGCGCGATTCGACGAGGCGGACAATATTGCCTTGGCGACTCGGCTTCAGGAGGCAGGCGCCCATGTTCTTTACGGTGTGGTTGGATTCAAGACCCATGCAAAAATGGCTTTGGTGGTACGCCGGGAAGGCGCCGGGCTTCGTCGTTATGTCCATTTGGGTACCGGCAACTATCATTTGCGGACCGCCAAAACTTACACGGATTACGGCCTTTTGACCTGCGACCCAGAGATGGGTGAGGACGTAAATCACGTGTTTTTGCAGCTGACGAGTCTTGGTACGGTGATTCGTTTGCACAAGCTCGCCCAATCCCCGTTCTCACTCCATGCCCACATGCTGTCTTTGATCGAGCGCGAACGCCAGCATGCTTTAGACGGCAAACCTGCGCATATCATTCTGAAACTGAACGCCCTGACGGAGCCCGACGTCATACAGGCGCTTTATAGGGCCTCAATGGCCGGGGTTCGGGTACAACTGATCGTCCGCGGGATATGCTGTTTGCGGCCGGGCGTGCCGGGGGTCTCGGAAGGGATCCACGTTCGTTCCGTGATAGGGCGTTTTCTTGAGCATAGTCGCGTTTATTACTTCGCGAATGCCGGGAAAAAGGAGGTGTTCTGCGCCAGCGCCGACTGGATGGAGCGCAATTTCTTTCGGCGCGTCGAAATCTGTTTTCCTATTCAGCAAAAGCGCCTAAAGGGCCGCATTCTGCGCGATCTCAAGCGTTATCTCAAGGACAATAGCCATGCCTGGATATTGCAGGCTGATGGCCATTATCGCCGTCCGCGACCACGGAAGGCCGCCCGGCGCGATGCCCAGGCCGAGCTTCTCTCGGAACTCGCCGACCGTTCCTAGGCCTAACGCCGCATATCAACGCTATTGGGTGAGCAGAAAGCGCACGCCGCTTTTTTTCATATCGGAAAGTTCCGGGCCTAGGTCGCGCCACAAGGCGTCACGCATGGCCATGCTGCGCGTTGCGGCGTGGAGTTCCAAGACCGCGCCATGGGCTACGAGACGAACCCCGACATTCTGACCATGTTGTTCAAACCGGGCTAAAGCAAGGGCCAGTCGCAAAAGAATGGCAAGCCGCACCGCCCGTATACCGTAGGTGTGCTTCACTGGGGCGAGTGTCACGCTCGACCAAGGACCGTGCTGGAGGCTCATGAGCGCCGTTAATAGCCGTTGATCGCGATCTGATACACCGGCCATTTCTTCATGGGCCACGATATAAGCGCTGTGCTTTTGGTAGTGACGCGCATTGATCATCCGCCCGCACGCGTGGAGTTGAGCTGCCCACCGTAGAATCTGGCCGTCATCTGCGGATAGGCGCCAAGCCTCCGCAACCATTTGGAACAAATTCGCCGCCCGCTCCAGGGCGTGCGGACCCCGAGGCGCAGGCCATTTCGCAGCGAGCCGCGCGATCGCCTGGTCGCGAATGTCGACCCCGACCAGTCGCCCCATGAGGTCTTGCAATATACCCTCGCGCAGCGCCCCGCGCGCAACCTCCATGCGTTTCAATCCAAAGGCCTCAAAAAGGGCGATCAGGATAGCGAGACCGCCGGCAAAGATCGGGGCCCGTTCGCTGGCAAGCCCAGGTAACACGAGACGATCGAAGTGTTTTTGACGTAGGACTCGCTCCTTGAGTTCATAAAGCACGGCGAGCGTCAGATATTGCGGTGTCAAGCCTATCTCGCGGGCGACGCTTTCGACGGCCCGAATCGTTCCCGAGGATCCAAGTACCTGCTGCCAGCGGGCGCTCCTAAACCGGGCCCTAAGGGGCGCTATTCGCTGGTGGGCGAGGGCCTCGGCCTGCGCAAAGCGGGCCTCGCTCAAGACGTGTCCGCGGAACACCTGATCCGTCAGGGTGACGCAGCCGATCGTTGCGCTCTCAAGGATCTCGGGCTGCGATCCCGCACCCACTATGATTTCGGTGCTGCCGCCACCGATATCCATAACTAGGGTCGTGGACCCAGGGTCGATAACGGGGCTTACGCCACGATAGATGAGCCGGGCCTCTTCTACACCCGAGATGACGTCTATGGGGACGCCGAGCTTGAGGCAGGCCTTGTGAAGGAACAGTTCGGCCCCCTTGGCTTGCCGCAAAGTGTTGGTTCCTACTGCACGTACCAGTTCCGGACGCCAGAGGACTAGGCGTTGGCCAAAGCGACGCAAGCAGCCTAAAGCGGCCTTTTGGGCCGAGGGTTTGATGTGACCCTGGCGGTCGAGCCCGGATCCAAAACGCAGCATTTCGCGAAGTCGGTCGACCGTGATCGCTTTGCCATCCTCAACCTTTGCGATTACGAGATGAAAACTATTCGATCCCAAGTCCACGGCCGCAATGACCGGTGCCTGGTTTCGGATCGCGCGTTTCACGATCTTTTTCGGAACGACCGTCCGTGTGGCGCCGGCCTTCGGCATGCTCTGGATATCCCTCGTGGGCGGATTCCGCCAGTGTGGCGAATACCTTCGGCCATGACAAGCGATACCGGGCCCCGAGGATCGCGGAGTGGAACGGATTGATTAGCCGCAATCCCCTTCCCGGATTCTACTCGCGACAAGCGCCATAAGGTGGACTGCGCACATCTTGCCGGGCTCGGGAAATCCGATACACTGACGCCCCTACCCTGTATTCCGGTAGGCTTATGCCGACTACGCGCCCTCTCACGCAGCCGCCCGCTATCCTAAAACCGGGCCTGATCGCCTTCCTCGCATTTATGGCGGGGGCTACGGTCGCCAATCTTTACTATAGTCAAGCTCTACTCGGGCAGATGGCTCGGACGTTTCACGCGTCACCCGGACGCATCGGTCTTGTCGCGGTCATGACCCAGATCGGTTATGCCCTGGGACTGGTTCTTGTGGTGCCGCTCGGAGATGGACACGAACGCAAGCGGCTCATTACGTCTCTGACAGTGCTGATAGCCGTGACCCTCGCCGCCGTGGCTTTGGCGCCGAGCCTCCCGATGCTTTTAATCTTCTGTCTCCTCATGGGGGCCGCCACCACGGTTCCACAACTTGTGGTGCCCTATACCGCAACTCTTGCCTCGCCTGCTCGCCGCGGGCAGGCGGTCGGTCTTGTCATGAGTGGCCTTCTTGTCGGTATCGTTTTAGCGCGCAGCGTGAGTGGTTTTGCGGCCTTTCTTGGATGGCGTGTGATTTTCGGGGCGGCTGCGGGTGCGATGGCTCTGCTCGCCACGGCCTCCGCTGTCGTGTTGCCGACACAAAGGCCGGCCGAACGCGTCCCCTACCCCATCCTGCTCCTGTCCTTGTATCGTCTTTGGCGCGAAGAACCCATCTTGCGCCTTCACTCCCTCCTTGGTGCCCTGGGATTTGCGGCGTTTAGCTGTTTTTGGACGACGCTCATCTTTCATTTTGGGCATGTCTTTCCAGATCGGGCGACTTATATGGTGGGCATCATGGGGCTTTTTGGAACGGCGGGGGCGCTCGCTGCGCCTTTATCGGGGAGGCTGTCAGATAGACTAAGCGCCCGCACGGTCAACGGCACCGCCTTAATGCTCGTCCTTACTTCTTTTATCGTGTTCTGGCAGGCTCACGGTTCGCTCGTCCTCATGGCCTTGGGCGTCATGCTTTTGGATTCGGGTGTCCAAGGAAGCCATATTTCGAATCAAACTCGCATTTACGGACTGCAACCGGATCAGCGTAATCGTCTGACGGCGGTCTATATGACCAGCTATTTCATCGGTGGTTCTATCGGTTCCTTGGTCGGGAGTTTTGCCTGGCAGGACGGTCGTTGGCCCGCGGTATGCTTAAGTGGCGGTATATTTGCAACTGGGGCCCTTGTCCGCCTCTATCGAGGCGTAGCTAAGCCACAGCATCGGATAGCCATTGAAACGCCAACCCAGGATGGGTAGCGATTCGGTTGCGGCACTTGGTAATAATCGTCGCGCGTCAGGGAGCGAAGCGAGGGCACGGTGTCTGCGGGAGACATCGCCCGCTATCCAAACGAAGGTACGGGACGGAATCGCGCCCCATCCTTGTTCCGAACGGCCCCTTAATCCTTGACCGACGGAGTCGCGGCCTGCGGTGATCCTTTACGAAGCCCTTAGGTGTGGGCTCCATGCGAAAAGGCCCACATGACAACGAGCAGCATAACGACGATATAAGCGCGAAGGGCCCAAAAGACGAGCTGCTGCCAGCCCTTCAGCGTCTTTGGGCCGACGTCTGGCAAGGCCCGGTCCCACCCCTCTTCGCGCAATAAGCGGGCGATCTCAGAGGCATCTATCTCCTGGTTCCGTTTCATGCTGCACCTCCGAATAGATGCGGAAAGACTGTGGCGAGGCCGTAAAGACCATTACAGATTATCAGTATAGCCATGATCAGAACCGCTATCGCGTTTCGACGGGGAGAATTGGCGTAGGATCCCATCAATTCCTTGTCGTTCACAAGCATAAGAAGAAACAGCATGGCCGCCGGCATAAAAATGGTAGCGATGACCTGGACTGTGATGTTCAAGAAGCCGAGCGGCACATGTGGCAACATCACCACCCCGGCGGCCACGGCCGAACCGACCACGGCCGGGGCGTAGAAGGCCCACGCCCTCCGGGGGGCGTCGTTTAGCGAGCGCGGGAGATCCAAGGCCTCGCCTACAGCCCAGGCAGTGCTGGCCGTAATCACGATCGAGGCGATAAGACCGGCTTCCATAAGCCCTAGCGCAAAAAGGTCCATGGCCCAGTTCCCCACGTGGTCTTTCAACGCGCTCAAGATCCCGTTCACGTTGAGGTTTGCGGCGTTAGGCAGTGTATGCAGATGCTGTCCTGTCAAAATAATGATCGCCATGGCGACAACTACCATGCCGGTAACCCCTAGCATGAGGTCACGGCGACTGGCGGCGATGTCGTGCGGCAAAAGCCCCTTGTCGACGATGCAGGATTGTTGAAAAAAGAGCTGCCAAGGCGCGATCGTAGTACCAATATTGGCCGATAGGAGGACTAGGAAGCCTGCCGATAAAAGCCCGCCCGGAACGAGCCAGTTCGCTCCTACGAAGGCCGATCCCACGGCCGACCAGTTCGGGTGGGAAAAAAGCGCCAGGGGTACGAAGATGAGATTGAGGACGGCAATAAAAAGCGCGATGCGCTCCCATGTCCAGTAGCGCAAAAATACCAATACGAAACCGACGAAAACCAGCGTAAGTGGGACTGTCAGCCAATAAGATAGCCCAAAGACCTCGCCCCCCACACGCACCCCAATAAACTCGGTCATCAGCGTCAAGATGTTGGCAATCACAAGGTCAACGATCGAAAAGATTCCCCAGAAGGCCCCGTAGCGCTTCCAAATCAGTTCGGCGTGGCCACGGCGCGTAACGGCGCCTAGGCGAATGGTCATTTCTTGGACAAAGTAAGCGATAAACCCGAGCGGGATCATGATCGGCAGAAAGATCCCGAGACCATAGACGGCTCCGGTCTGGGAATAGGTAATGACGCCCCCGGCGTCATTATCCCCCAGCATCACCAAAAGGCCGGGTCCCAGCAAAGCGAGCCAAAGGGCAAAGCGATTGCGAAAGGTTTTTGGCGCCTGGCGGAGGCGAGCAATATGCAGTCGGTCCTGGACTCGAACCAAAAGCGCCTCGGGGACCCCGGAGTCGTCTTGCGTATCCGGCGGCACCTTAGCGCTCGCGCGGCGTTCGATCTGGCGGGCCTGCGCAGCTCTGGCGCGCAAAAGCGCGGCTCGTATTGACTGAAGAACGTGCACCTGCATGAATGGTATTCCCTTGTCTTCAAAACGAGGCCGCAGGCTCGCGCTGGAAGCGCACAGGGCCTCGTCTTTGTCTTAACGTAGAAGATGGGTAGGGTTTTACAGAGCTACCCCAGGCCCTGCCAACCTAAAGGAGGACAGCGGCCCAGGTCGTGGGGCGAGGCCAACCTTTAGGCGTTGCGTGTATCGCTACTACTGCCCATTGAGGATAGGGGCCTCCTAAGGTAAGCGGTCGTCCCGCGATGCGGGCTTTGTATCAGCCCCCACGAACCGTGTCAACCTTTAATAGTGGGGTCTTCTTAAGTCGACCTCCTCGGCATGAACCAGGGAATGAAACGCGCCAGAAACAGGGCAAAAAAGCCGTTTCTCCAGGCTCAACGGCACCCTACCCCGTGGCTCTAGGACTCCCTAAGGGCGCGCGGACCTATCTTTAGGATCGCGGTCGCTTTTCCGGCCTTAAGGCCCTGTGCCGTAGACCCACAAGACTTGGCCTTCGGGCCTTAAGGAGTCGGCCGCGCCGAGCGCCGAATCGTGCTAATATGGGTCCATGGTTCTGACAGCCGACCCTACCACGCGTCTTAGCGATTCCGTGCCGGACATCATCGACTTCTCATGAAAAGCCCCAAAGTCTTACAGCCACTCATAGAGGACGGGGTCATAGATCACGTTATTCGCCCGCTTAAGAGCGGCAAGGAAGCGCAGATATTCGTCGTATCGACCGCTGAGGGTGTCCGTTGCGCCAAGGTTTACAAGGAGGCGAATAAACGTGGCTTCCGTCAAGCTGGCCTTTATCAGGAAGGACGAACCGTCCGAAACTCCCGGCGCAGTCGGGCGATGTCCAATGGCACCCGCTACGGGCGTCGGGAAAAAGAAGAGGTATGGCAAAGTGCGGAGGTCGCTGCCCTCTTTGCGCTTGCCGAGGCCCAGGTACGCGTCCCCCGCCCCTACCTCTTTCTCGACGGGGTTCTCCTTATGGAGTTGATTGTTGATGATCAAGGAAA
>JAJYPQ010000119.1 GCA_021795255.1 Pseudomonadota bacterium | reverse complement strand
AAGCTTAGTCTTGCCGAGCGAGCGGCTGAGCGAGCCCCCTTCGCGGACCTGGCGCTTGGCCTCTTCGACGGCCGCCTGCATGGGCAGATTGGTGACCACATGCATAGCCGTCTCAAGGGCGCTTAAAAGAGGGATTCCTGAACTTGTCAGGATTCCCAAGGTACTGGCGAGACGAGTCGCGTTCAGACTGCGGATCAGACGACCCAGCAAGGGCACGCGCAGCAAGAATCGCTGCCAGCTGATACGGCGCTCGCGATCACGCAGCAACATGCGCCCAGCCAAAGCGAGAACCAACACACCGGCCGGCCACAAGATCCCGCCCTTTTTGGCGACGTGGCTCATCGCGATCAAGGCCCGCGTAGCCCACGGGAGCGGCGCGCCGCTATCAACGAATACCTGGGCTATCTGGGGAACCACATAAACCAGTAGGCCACCGACGACGGCTAGTGCCACCACGGTCACCAGGGCCGGATACAAAAATGCGACCCACACCTTTTGCGTCAGCGCCTGACGCTGTTCGGTATAATCCGCGAGACGCTCCAGAATGACCGGTAGTTTTCCGGACTGCTCCCCGGCCTCTATCAGATGGCGATAGAGAGGCGGAAAAGACCCGGGATACTCCCCGAGCGCGCGAGCCAAAGGCTCGCCCTCGCGAACCTTGGTGCGGACCGCCGCCAAGATCTTTCGGGCGCGCGCCGACTCGCTTTGCTCGGTCAAGGCCTGCAGGCACTCCTCTATGGGGAGGCCGGCACGGACCAGGGTCGCGAACTGCCGAGTGAGAAGCGAGAGCTCGGAGGATTTAAGCCCAGTCTGGAATGTGAAGGCGCGCCTTTCCTTAGGCTCCTTCTCGATCGCTGAGACCTTGACGGGGATAAAGCCCTTTTCCCGCAGAAGGCCGCGCACCTTACGCTCGGCATCACCTTCCATGACGCCTTTGACCACCCGGCCTTCCCCATCAAGCGCTTCGTACTCGAATGCTGCCATAGTTAATCACGGGAGACCCGCAACACCTCCTCGATGCTGGTCCTCCCCTCCGCGACAAGCCGCAAACCATCCTGATGCAAAGTACGAAGACCCTGACTTATGGCCATATCGCGCAGTCGTGCCTCGGACGCTCGATCATGGATCAAGGCCTTTTGTTCCTCATTCACCCCCAGCAATTCGTAGAGGCCCGTCCGCCCTTGATACCCCGTCGAACTACAAGCGCTACAGGTTTCGCCAATTGCTTGGGCTCGACCGCCGCACGCAAGACACAAGGTCCTGACCAATCTCTGTGCAAGAACGCCCAGTAGCGTCGACGCCACCAGGAAGGGTTCGATACCCATATCCACCAACCGCGTAACGGCACCCACGGCATCATTGGTGTGGAGTGTGGCCAGCACCAAGTGGCCGGTGAGGCTCGCCTGGACTGCAATCTGGGCGGTCTCGAGATCACGGATCTCCCCTATCATCACAATGTCCGGGTCTTGCCGGAGAATGGCACGCAGCGCTCGCGCAAAACTCAAGTCGATCTTGGGATTGACCTGAATTTGACCCACTCCGTCGAGTTCGTATTCGACCGGATCTTCCACAGTCATAATGTTGAAGGTCTTGGTATTAAGCTCGCTCAACGCCGAATACAGCGTCGTGGTCTTTCCCGATCCGGTAGGCCCCGTGACAAGAAAAATCCCGTGGGGCTGCGATATAAGCCCGCGCAACACCGAAAGCGTGTCATCCGGCATGCCGAGATGAGACAAGTTGAGACGACCCGCTTGTTTATCGAGCAAGCGCAACACGACACGTTCCCCGTGCGCGGTCGGCACGGTCGAGACGCGCACGTCGATCGGGCGCCCCGCGAGCCGTAAGGTGATACGACCGTCTTGCGGCATGCGCTTTTCCGCGATATCGAGCCGGGACATAATCTTAATGCGCGACACGAGCACGCCGTGTGCAGCCTTCTGCGGCTCGATTACATCCCTTAGCACCCCATCGACACGAAAACGCACCAACGACCGGGTCTCGAATGCCTCGATATGTATATCCGAGGCCTTTTCGCGCACCGCCTGCGTCAAAAGCGCATTAATGAGGCGCACGACCGGCGCGTCGCCTTCGCTTTCCAGCAAATCTTGGGTCTTCGGCAAGTGTTGGGCCAGTTCCGCGAGGTCCAATTTATCGTCGAGGTCGCCCATGATTTGCTGGGCCTGCGACATGTCCCGCGCGTAACCGCTGTTAAGGGCCACAGAAAACGCCTCTTCGCCCACGGTCATAAGCTTAAGGGGTCTACGCAATACCCGCTCAAGCTCCGCCAACACCGGGCCTGCCACTTGCGCCCGCAACCACACCTCGACCTCGTCATCAACAAGCCCCACGCTCATCACCCCATAGCGCTTGGCGAAATGATAGGGAAGCCTGCTCACCCATTGTTGGTCCAAAGGCCGTTCGAGCAGATCAACCATGCTTGGCTCCGGTCACAAGCACCGCTTTTTGCACCGCCTTCTTCCGAGGCCGTAGCTGGGGCTGATGTAAAGGCGGCAGGTGCGGCTGATGATAATTCGGCAACACCACGGAATGCGAGAAGCGCATCGCCCGCTCTTCGGCCTGCATGAAGGCGTAACGCCGCGCCGTGAAGCCTTCACTCTCCTGACTGTTACGGACAATCACCGGTTTTAGAAATATCATCAGGTTCGTCTTCTTTTTGACCCGTTGCCGATATCGAAAAAGATTCCCCAGAAAGGGAATACGGTCCAGCAAGGGCACCCCCTGCCACGTATTTTCCACGTCATCATCAATAAGCCCACCCAACACGATCGTCCTCCCATTAGCCACGATCACGGTGGTCTTCAGTTCACGACGGTTGGTTATAAGGTCTATGGCGCCTGAAATATTCGGCGCGATACTCGACACATCTTCATATATCTGCATCTTGATGTTGTTGCCGGCGGTGATTTGCGGCTTAATTTTGAGCGTCAAACCCACGTTCTTGCGCTCAACCGTCTGAAACGGGTTCACGGAAGCACTTCCGAGTACGCCCCCGGTAGAGTAGCTTCCGGTAACAAACGGCACGTTCTGGCCCACCATGATCTTGGCCTCGGTGTTATCTAAGGTCAAAAGATCCGGTGTTGACAAGACATTGACGCCGGACATGGACTGTAGGGCACGAGCGAGCGCGGAAAGGCCGATCACGTGTTGCCCGCTTGCGAGCGTGACCGATCCGCTTATGTAGCCGAGCGCAAGGCCCGCTTCGTTAGCGAGATTCGACGGTGTGGCAGCGGTCGATACAATGCCGGAGCCGGTCACCGGAAAATTCGTGACCCCCGCGACTGCGCCGCTAGCGCCAACAGGCGCTCCCCCAGCCCACTGGACGCCGAGTTCCGCTTCATCACTCGTTGTGACTTCGGTGATCAGCGCTTGGACGAACACCTGAGCACGGCGAATATCTAACTTAGCTATCACGGCGCGAAGATTATCATAAATTGTGTCCGGTGCGTTTATTATTAATGCATTAATGGAAGGGTCCGCTTGGACAAGTGAAGCCTTTATGGCCTTCGATGAGACGTTTCCTGTGGAGGCCGGTTTCCCGGGAAGCGCTACGGGAAGGATGGGCGTCACGGGAAGCGAACTCGCGCCCTTGGCCTCGCCCTCCAATAGCCCGCGCAAAATCTTCGCGAGTTTGCTGGCCCTGGCATTGCGCAGGTAAACCACATGGGTGGTCCCACCGGTACTGCCTCTGGTGTCAAGCTTCCTCACAAGCGCCTCGATGAACCTGAGCTTACGGGCACTGGCCGTGCGCACGAGTAAACTATTATTGCGGGTATCCGGAACGATAAAGACGGGGCTGTAATTCCCAGTCGGTGCGCCCGTTGTGCCCTGCAATTGAGCCTCATCTAACCGCACGAGGAGATTGGCGGTATCAACTGCTGAGGCGTAACGCAAGGGAATAATCGCGATCGGGGCGCGGATACCGGCTTCGATATTGTCAATTATCCGTCTGAGGCGGCGCACGTTATCCGCGTAATCGGTCACGATAAGGGTATTGGTGGGGACGTAGACTGAGACCACACCCGTGCTCGACATAAGCGGGCGCAAAAGCGGTACGATCTGCGCCGCTTGACCCTCGTCTATCGGAATGACTTGGGTCACAAGCTGATCCCCCCCGACAGGCCAGCGGGCACTCACCGGCGCCGCCTGACGCGCGTTGGCCTGTGGAAGAATTTTTATGACCTTGCCAGGTCCGGTAACCGCGGTGAAGCCCTGAGCCTTTAAAGCGCTCAAGAAAATCTGGTAGGCCGCCGGAACCGTGACAGGGGAGGCTGATACGATCGTCACCTTGCCTTGGACGCGGGGATCGATCAAAAAGTTCTTTCCGGTCAACTCGGCCATCGTCCGGATGACGGCTCTGATATCGGCGTTATCGAAGTTAAAGAGCATCTCGCCTGCAGGCACGCTATGGGATGTGCTCACAAGGGCTGAGCCGTTACCGGCCACTGCCGGGGACGCCGCAGGGGCCGTCGCGCTCAGAACGGGGTGACTTGCCGGTGGCGGCAAGGTCGGGGTCTTCGAACCAACGACAGGATGATTGGGCGCGGCAGCGACCGGCCTATTCGTTGCGTACGCAACCTGCCGAACTGACAATAGAAACGCAAATACGCCTATCGTCACCCACAACCAGCCCCGCACGAACTTACCCATAGGTGCTCTATCCTTAGAAATGAGGCCTGCCCAACCAGCAACTTATTGCCCTGGCAAAGCGTAACGAAAGACCTTTATCTGCCCATGTCGGGCCACGTCCACTGTGATGCCACCTGCCTTGGCCCCTGCCATATACGCACTTATGGCAGAGCCAAGGGAATTCACCGGACGGCCGTTGATCTCCTCAACGACGTCGCCCGGCCGTAAACCCAAAGCCGCAAATCCTTTACCCGGCGCCCCTTTCACAAGCACGCCACCCTCCGGCGCCGGGGCAAGAGATGCCTGTAACTCGGCCGTCGACACTTGACTCAGCTTCGCCATAGTCGCAGCCGTTACGGGAATCGTAGTCGATGGGCGGGACCCCACGTTTGCCGAAACCGCTGACGAAGGTGTTTCAGTCGCTGTCGAACCCGGGGCGGGCTGCGCCTGAGTTACCATCGATCCCGCTTTGGGCGGGTACAGCAAAAGACTTTCGAGCCTACCCTCTTGCCGAAGGATGGCCCGATCCCGGGTCACAGCCGCTAGCACGACCCCTGGCGAGACCGTGGCCCCCACCAGATAGGGCCGTACCCCTTGCCCGGCCTGCCCAATAAGAGCCAAGGGCCGCGCGCCGAGCACTAAGCCCGACAGCGTCAACGCCAGATGACTTACGGGAATGGCGGCAAGGCTCGTCGTCGCCGAGCGCCCGAACAGATGCGCCCGCAACAACATCGCCAAGGGCGGGGTTGTCACGCGGCGGGTCGCAACCCGCGCGACCGCGGTTCTTCGGGCGGGTACAAGGACCCCCCAAGTCCAGTGCGCTAAGGTGCCCGCAAATAATACAACCGCAATCGTATTAATGATCTTAGCATTGCGGGCCTGTCCCGCCGCCGCCAAAAATCGGCCGCCTAAGGTCTGCCAAGACATCGCTCTCTGTTCCCATTGGCCTATCTGCATCGGCGCATTATAACCACCACTCACGCATACCCCCATCCCGGATTATCTCGCAGACTGCCGGACTCATCTTGGCAGATGTCCTTTTACCGGGGTTTTCACCGAATGTGGCCTTAAGCGCGACCGGACAAGAGGCGCCTAGTAGCGGGCCAACGGAGCCTGTCAATCCGTCTTACAACCAGGCTCGATCCACGAGAGTCTGCTTGGCTTCGGCGGAAATTATGTTCCGCAGCCGCACCAAGCGCGCCGAAATATCCGGTCCTACTCGCAGCAAATCTTGCTGAAACGTGAGCGGCTTGTGCGGAACGATAAGGGTAAAGCCCGTGGCAAAACGACGAAGGCCATGAAATGCTACGGTCCGATATGGGTGGCGACCGAGCCAAGCGTTGGACCACAACGCAGGCGGCGCTGTATCGGCCGTCAGCACGACTTCGTTACCACCGCTTGTCGACGGAAACGTCGTGAGCGCTGCGCGATCCCAGAACCCGGTGACCATCACACTACCGATCAACGTAAGAGTCGCAAACGCACCGAGTAGCCAGGGAATGCCGTAACGAGAAGATCGAAGAACACTGCTTTCCGGTAACGCACGTCCCCGACGACGTGACGACTCCGAGTCTCTTGTTTTCATATTGTCTCCTTATGCCTTACGTGCTCGGCCATCGTATAGCACCCTTGAGCCTGCATAAGTCAGACCAAAGGAGGATGAGCACGCTCCTCAGAACTGCTGAGGGTCTCTTATTATGGCCGATGAGGCCGCTTTATTCAAGTGAATCACCCCACGCAACCACAACATACGCAAAACATAATTATAACTGACACCAATATATAGTGGTGGCCGACTTTTCATCATATTATCAAATCATGGTTTGATCTCCTTCGTTTTATGACGGACTTCGCCACGCAATTAAGGGAAACATTGGCAGTGCGCCCTAAACAAACACGACAGCTTCGGCCTCTCCTACCGGAAGAATGACATAGCCCCGAACATGACATTGGATCATGTCTCTAATCACGACCCCGACCGCAAATTGGCTCAGCGATGCCATTTACATGGCGATTGAGCGGGCATGAGGTATTGGCGCGCTGGGGGTTACTATTTCTACTGAGCGTAGCGTTGGCAGTTCAGCATAACTTTTATGATTGTCATGGGAACGAGATCCCCGCCATAGCATGGTGCCGTATAAGGCTAGGCTCAATGTAACGGCAACCGCTCGGGGAAATACTATCCCCATACACTTATCAACCACGGAGCGTGAACGCAGTTGTGCAATCGCCAAAGCGGAAAATCAAAACCGAGACGTGGCTTGAACGATTACTGGATCGGCAGCACAAGAATATGACGGCTGCGGCGCTTGCCAATTAGATCACGCGCACGGTGTGGGCTCTTAGCGCATGAATGCGACTACCACCCGAACAACCCTTTCCATTGGTGACGGCGTAGCCACCCCGGCGCGCAAGGGAGACGATAACCGAGACGTACGGATGACACAGAGAAGACTCTCCCACGATTGCTTCGGGGAATCAGGACATGGTCGCAATGCGGTCGGACAGTGGCTAAAAAAACCCTGGTATACGCATTGCGCTTCGAGCGCGCGCTGATGGTGCGATCGTAAACAGGGAATTCCATCAGAGACTAAAGCCTTTGCCTTCACACACGGTCCGGATGTGGACTGCGTGCAAAGAAGTGGCAGCAATCGATTCTTTTTTATGAGGACGCGGGCCTTGCGGTTTACGTGCTCTCAACGCATAGTGGCGACCTCTCCACGACACACGGCGGTCTCGATGGCTCATGTGATGACGGAGCCTATTGCGCCGCTACCAGTCGCGGAAAACGCCACGATGTGGCGCGGCCCATCATAAACGTTGCCCGATAGGTGTTACCTGTATCGCGCAAACCACGGACTTGCCATTTCGTATGACTTAAATTGACCGAGAAGTATTTTGATGAGTACGTTGGAAGTGGGTACGCATAAATGCGCCCCCTACCCCATGATTCGGGTAGAGGGCGCGAGGGATGGAGTCTGTAAAACAGACTAAGCGTGCCTAATGAATGCCGAGCGCCTTGAGTGTGGGCGGGTTAACTTGTCCTGTCGACTTAAGGCCGTGCGCCCTCTGAAACCGCTCCAGGGCCGACCGGGTCGATCTGTCCATTTTGCCATTGACCGTAAGGTGACTATGGTCCTTACGGTTCAAAGCCAACTGAATCGATTTGATCTGAGCCATTCCACCGGCATACATGTCCATAGACGCCATAGCGGCGCCGTCTGTTCCGTGATTATTCGTTACAGATTGAGTTGGGTGAGCCTGTACCTTTCCGTTCGGGTACATGCCCATAGCGGACATAGCCGGTCCATCAGCGCCAGGGGTGCTGGTAGCGAAGGCCGCAAGAGGAAGTATCGTTGCCGTAAGGGCTACGGCCACAAGAGTACGGCGAATAGTCATCTTGTTCAAAGACAGGGTGTTTAACATAGTATTTCTCCTGAGATATTTTAGGGTGTCCTTTTTGAAGTGATATAAACGGTCAGTTGTCATGTGATTTATCGCTAACAGTTCATAGGCTGCCCTCCTGAAGAGGTGAGGTGGGGGTAATTCGGCAAGTCGTAGCGGCGCCATAAAGGCGGGGGACCTTATGGGTGTGAGTATGCGGGTACCGACCCGATGCGGCTGTGGAAAGGCCCCATGGTGGGCACGTAGTCGATGTAACCGGGATAGGTCGGGCCCACAATGAGCGACAGCGCGCAAACAATCCATAAAAATTCCTCGGACGAACAACGATTGCCACGTCGTGCAGTGGCCCCTAGTTCCGAGGAGGGTGCTAAATCAGAAGACGATCAAAACGCTGATAAGGGGGAGGGGCGCGCGGTGTTTGGATGCGTGTCGGGTGTTGACTGAATATCTCGAAGTGTTGAAATAGCGTGACTCGTTCAGCGATGCGGTAGGGGTGGATATGCCCCGCACCATGAGCGGCATTGATACCGAGATGATGTTGGCACTGAAGGTGACGGCAGGCATTCATACGCGGATCGTTATGGCAGGCCTTACCCATCCCCATTATCATTCCGGGCATAAAGGGACAGACGACCATCGCGCCGTGATCTATCGTGACCGCTCGGGCTCCCTGGATTGGCCACAACAACATGAAGGCAAGCCAGCCCAGTAGAAGAGTCCGCGAATAACGAGTTTTATAAACGCGCATAGCGCTCTTGCACCAGAAGTTCGCACAAACGCATCATGCCATCATAACCCCATCAATAGCAGGGTCATAGGGCGGATGGTCTCACGTTGTCATGATGAGACATTGCGCATACTTAGCAAGCGACAATGTGAGAAGCTAAAGAATTGGCACCGCGCCCTTTGCTGTCGTGCCGGACATAGTGGACTATGTAAATATCTAAAGGGGTGCGGTAAACCATCGGGCGGATCCGTCCTCGCACGAGCTGACAGGTGCCGTCTTTCACCAGACTAGGCTCCATGTCCCCCGTCATGCCGTGTCCAGCTACACCTCCCGGCGAGATGTAGTGCTTACACATCCCCCACATTTTGCCATCGTGAGAGGTGATCCTGGTAATAAGGAAGCCGATCTCTCCGCCATAGGTGGCAACAGCCGTAAGGGGTGGGCTTACTCGTCGCCCAAACAGGCGGCGGTCGCGGGCGTTTTGGACGCGGGGCAACAAACGTTGGGGACCGGATTGATAAGACCGCCTATGCCCCACTCGCGGACGGCGATCTTGTACATGTGTGAGATGACTGCGAAGCGGCGCTTGACAATGATCTGGCTGGACCCGTCAGCCAACAGCATGTCCCTATAGACAGCAAGGTCCTTACCCTGCAAGGACCCGGTCGTGCGCGAGCCATCGAGCTTGCTGCTATGGCGGTAATTGCGGAGGTCTCCTGGACGGCGCCACGCTTCTCGCTAGACACCACACGCCCGTACTGGCTCAAGGCGTCAGCAAGGGTCGTGTAATCCGCCCCGACCCGAGAGACAAAACCACGCGGGCGATTTCCTACTCAATCCCGGCCGCCCAGGCCTCGGTGTCGAAGGTGCGGACCTGGGCCGGGTACCCCGATGGCGGACATGCGCCCGCCAGGCCCTCTTACCACCTGGCCCTTTACACGGAATGAACGATGCTATAAACGCCCCATGTACTGATAAGGTCACTTTAGCCCGTTTCCCTTCCCGATTACAGCGCCGTTACAGTAAAGTCGGTGGCTGTAATCATCGAATTCCTCGTAAGTCCTTGATTTTATGGTGGGCGGAGGTCTATCGAACTA
>JAJYPQ010000118.1 GCA_021795255.1 Pseudomonadota bacterium | reverse complement strand
GAGCACGACACCGTGAAACAGTTCCGCGCCTTCGTGGTGATTGCGCAGAGCGGCCCGCAGCGATAGCGAAAGCGTCCGGGCAGACGGGTTAAACGTGTATTGATAGAAGTAGCGGCCAGGAGGCAGTGCCCGGTATGCCGTGCGGGATTCGAATAGGAAAACGTGGTCATCGAGACTCAAGTGCCGAAAACTCGCGCCGGCAAGCTCGTGGTGAAGCTGATTGTTCACTAACAACAACTGCCGGATCCAGGCGTCTTGGGGGCTCAGATGCGCGCGCGTTGCGATGGTTTCCTGCAAAAAGGCGGCAAGTCCTGCCATCAGCGCCGCGGTTATGGCCGTGGCGATAATGAGTTCCAGGAGCGTAAAGCCCTGTTGCCGTTGTCCGCTCATCGTTGCACCCAGAGGACTATGGTGCGCCCATGGGGCGCCACGAGCAGAATCTTTTGCAGACGCCGCATACCCGCCGGGCTGGCTAGCACTAGGTTTGCGAGTGTGTGCCTTTGAATCGTCACCGAGCCAAATCGAACAGGAGTGGCCAATGACCCGGCACTTCGCGCGGCGGCTACGGTTAACGCGATGGCGTCTTGCAGAGCCAGGTCTTGACGCAATTGCGCATGAGCGCGGATAGCGCTTTGCAAGAGATTGGAAGACTCTTCGAGCATAACCGAAGCTGCGGCCACGAAGATGGCGAGCGCCACGACCACCTCGAGCAGCGTGAAGCCCGTATTCCTAGCGCGCATGCGAGAAAATCTCCACGCTGATGGTGCGCTTAGTATGGTGACGATGAAACACGATGTGCCCGGGACTGGCGCTGCCATCGGGGTAGAAGAAGAAGCGGCGCACGTCATGCGGGCCGTAAGACACGTTGGCGGAAACGGTGACGCGCACTGAACGAGATACTCGGAGCGGCCCCATGTGTAGCCGGCGTGCGGAGAGCGGTCCATGCAGACGGATGGTGCGCGTGCGCGGGTCTATCTGGAGTTGCTCAGTGACGCCATGGGTGATGGCGACCGTCCGGGCGAGCTGGATGAGGGCGTCAGTGTGTCGCGCCAGCCATTTGAGGCTTGCCTGGCGATGGCCAAGAAACGGTAAGCCCACCATTGTTATGACGGCCGCTACAATCGCCATGACGACGATCAGCTCAAGAAGCGTGAGGCCGGTTTGGCGCAGGGGCAGCAAGGCCTTGGGTACTCCACGAGGTGATGCGCGGTCCGTGCCCGGATCCGGTGCTCCAAAGATCATAAGCCCCATGTTTCCCTGGGCTGCGGTAATGGTAAGGGTGTCCCCAAGGGTCCAGGGGCACGCCGCGCGCCAGGTAGGGACCACTCCAGCCGTGGATTCCGGGAGGTCTGTGCATCAAGGCCACAAGGCCCTCGGTCGTGGTCGGATAACGCCCGACGTCGAGCCGGTAGTTGCCCAGTGCCGAACCGAGGAGCGTGATCTGCATGGCCGCGGTCTTTACCCGGGATTGATGGAGGCGTGACCAAAGGTCGGGTCCGACCAGGCTCACCAAAAGCCCGAGAATCACCATAACCACAATCAGTTCGAGGAGCGTGAGGCCCCGTTGAGTCGGCAGGCGAGATGGAGTCAGAGACATCAGGAGATCTCCCAAGGTTAGACATGGACGGTATTGAGCGCAAAGACAGCGGCTAGGATCGATACCACGACCGAACCGACTAGTAAGCCCATCAGCAGAATCGCGATCGGTTCGACTAAGGATAAGGCCCGCCGAATTGTGCGATCGACCGAATCTTCTAGGCGGTCGGCCAGCGTTAAGAACACTTCATCCATATGCCCCGTCTCATTCCCGACGCCAATAAATTGGCGTACGAAAGGCGGCAGGAGGGTTAAAGAGGCAATCGCTTCGGCGGCGCTGTCACCGGCCACGAGGCGGGCATGCCAAGCTCGTAAGGCGGTTTGCAACAGGCGGTTCCCCGGCACCGCGCAGACGCTCTCCAAGGCGTGAGTGAGCGGGATCCCGCCCGCAAGCAATGTCCCCATCGTCCGGAAAACCCGGCCGAGTTCGAGGCCGATCACAGTGGCCCCGAGACCCGGTGTGCGCAGGAGCAGGCGTTCGCCCAGTGCCCGGCCCGCGGGGCTGCGCCAAAGACCTATTAGAAGACCAAGGGACGCCACGAGTCCCAGAAGAAGCGTGCCGATCTCCTGATGTAAAAAGTGGGCCACGGTCATCAACACACGAGTCGCTTCTGGCAGACGCACAGAACTGCCAGCGAACATAGCTGCAAAGCGTGGCACCACATCAGCGAACAAAAAGAGCAGCGACAGGAGCATGACCCCGATCAGAAGCGCGGGGTAGAGGGCGGCATTGATGATCTCGGCGCGCACCTGGGCGCTGCGCATCAGGGCAGTCCGCAACCGCGCGAGCATCGGGCCTAAATCGCCCGTGAGCTCGCCGTTGCGCACGAGGCTCAAATAATAAGGAGGGATGCCGCGCACCGGTGTGAGCGCCTCGCTGAGGCTGAAGCCCCCCCGCACATCGTGCAGAGTATCCTCGATTAAGAGACGCGCCGGGAGCGGTAGACTTAAAGATAAAGCGACTGTCAGGGCTTGTTCGATGGTAAGCCCGGCCTGCAGAAGGGAACTCAAGATATCGGTGACCGCTAGGAGGGCGGCGCGATCAATCGTGCGTCCGAGGGCAAGCGCGGGTGCTCGTTCGCCTGCGGGGACCATGACCGTGAGGTCAGTCGCCAAGAGCCCTTGCTGATGCAGCCGATAGGCGGCTTCATCCCGATCGCGGGCCTCAATGGGGCCGGTAAAGACTCGCCCGCGGGCATCAACCCCGTGATAGAGCCACTTAGGCATGGTGCGCCCCTAGGGCCGCCACGGGCGCCGAGATCGCCTCCTCGCGACCGATCACGCGCGCGACCTCGGTTGCCGTCGTAAGGCCTAAGGCGATCTTGTCGCGAGCCTCGTCGGCGAGGGTGCGGTGGGGGAGCGCTAGCAGGGCGGTGGTGTAGGCGCTAGGCGGCGCGTCACTTCCGAGGAGATCGAGAAGGGCGGGGGTCATGACGAGCGTCTCAAAGAGACCAATACGACCCCGATACCCGGTTTCATCGCAAGCGGAACAACCGATCGCGAGGAGGGGGGAGGAACTCGTCGCGGCGGGCTTTGCGCAGGCGGCACAGAGGCGGCGGACAAGGCGTTGCGCGATGACCCCCTTCAAGCTCGCCGCGAGCAGGGTGGGCGCGATGCCCAATTCCTGTAGGCGGGCAATCGCCCCTAAGGCATCATTGGTATGGAGTGTCGATAACACGAGGTGCCCGGTGAGCGCCGCTTGGACGGCGATCGCGGCCGTTTCACTGTCGCGAATCTCGCCAATCATGAGGACGTCAGGGTCTTGGCGCACGAGCGCCCGCAGTCCTTGGGCAAAGTTGAGTCCGAGGTCGGGGCGCACCGCGATTTGGACGGCGCCTGGGAGCTGATATTCAATCGGATCTTCCAAGGTGATGATCTTGCGGCTGGTGGCATCCATCTCCTTCAGGGCGCAATAGAGCGTCGTGGTCTTGCCGCTTCCCGTGGGTCCCGTGACCAAAATAAGCCCATGGGGGGCGGCAATGGTGGCGCGCAGCCAGGCCTCATCAGCCGCGTTGAGTCCCAAATCTCCCAAAGCGACCTCGCCCGAACGGCGGGTCAAGAGACGGATGACGAGTGTCTCCCCGTGTAAGCCGGGACTGGTGGCGACCCGGAAATCGACGTCTTGACCGAGGACATGGGCCTGGAAGCGTCCATCCTGGGGAATGCGGCGTTCTGCAATATTCATGTTCGCGAGCAGCTTTAAGCGCGAGATCATGGCGCGCTCTAGGGCCTTGGGGGGCGATTCGCGTTCCCGTAGGACCCCATCAATGCGAAACCGCACGGCGAAGCGCCGTTCCTGGGGTTCGAGATGAATATCGGATACACCAACCTCCACGGCCGCGGCCAGCAGCGCACCGACCCGCGCCACGATGGGCGCCTCCAGGGCTTGATCGCGAAGCGCGCCCTCATTTTTGACATCTAATACCTCCGGACCTGGGTCTGTCCGATCCGGCTGGTGGAGGATCGCATCTACGGATCCATAGAGTTGGTCGATCCGTCCTAAAATCCGGTCGCGCTCATCGCAGAGCGCGCGCACCGGTTTCCCGGCAAAGAGCGCCAAGGCTTCGAGGCTCACGGTGTCCGTTGGGTCGGCCATAGCGACCACGAGTTCTGTGTCGCTGAAAGAGAGCGGTAAGATCGCGTATTCACGCAGGAAACGCAGGGACAACCCTTCCATAATCACGGCGGTTGTCGGGTAGAGAATGTCCATCAGGGGGCCCCTCGCGCGAAGAGCGCTATCGGAGGCGGTCTTTCCGTTTGCGGCTCGTGAATACTGATGATGGCACTCACCGCATAGGCGCCATTTTGTCTCCAGAGGACGCGATGGGGGCGGATCGCGACGAGTTGCCACTGATCGAGGAATGCGCCAACGAGTAGCCAACTTTCGTGGGTCACGGTCCCCACTAAGGCCTTGAGATGTCCGGTCGATCCGGCTACGCCAAACAGGAGCAATCGCCGATCGTGTTGCCGGGGAAGTAGACCCCAGTGCTTCGGGAGGCCGCCATGAGTAGGTGCTATCGCGACCGGCGGAAACCGGCGATCAGCGCGAAATGGGTCCTGCGTCAATATCAGCACTGGGGAACGTGTTCGCGTGGGGAGTGGTAGGCTCCAGGCGAGACCCGCGGGTGTGGCCAAAGGGCGCGGGGGCTGTGGTACCGATGGTAGGGGCCACACGGTGGCGATTACGGCGAGGATCAGACCCGCTAAGCTCAAGCGCAGGACTGTTTGCCAAATCAAGGCCCGCCAGCCTGCGGGCCACGCGGGCATTAGCCTGATCGGATGACGGCGGAGAGTACCGAAGGGGATACGAAGCCGCATTGGCCCATCCATGAACAGGCCCCTTAACGACGGGGGCGCGCTACGGCGCGGCTCGTGTGGACGGGGAGAGAGCGGCCCGCGGCCACCGCTTTTTTCGCAATGCTCCGTGACGGGGCGGATGGGTGCCGTCCGGGACGGCCGATGAGGCGTTTCAACAGGGCCATTTGTTGGCGTAGACGCGCACTTAAGCGGCTGAGTGCGTTGGGGTTTGCCACGACGTGCGGGGTAATAAGTAACAACAACTCCTCTTTTTGATGGACGGTGTCGACCGTGGAGAAGAGGTCACCCAAGAGTGGGATATCCATCAAGAGCGGTACGCCTACACGATTATGATTGGTAGTCGTCGACATGAGACCGCCAATTACGACTGTACTGCCGGTTGTGACCGTAAATGTCGTTTGGGCGGTGCGGGTCGCAAAGGTCGGGGCTTGGATATTGGCAACCGTAGTCGCCCCTTGGACGCTGCTCACTTCCTCATAGATCTTCATGGTGACACGTCCGTCGGCATCAACCCGTGGAGTCACCCCCAAAAGGACCCCCGTGCTTTGATACTGGATGGTATTGGCAACAGCAAGCCCGGTCGAGGATGTCGCAGTCGTGGTAAGACTCGCAACCGGCACCGGCACTTGATCGCCAACCTGGATGGCCGCCGTGTGGTTGCTGGTACAGAGGATCTGTGGTGTGGAGAGGATATGGACATGGGTACGGCTGGCGAGGGCCTGAAAGAGACCCCGTAAGCCGCCTGCAGGCCCAAAGACGCCATAACTTAAGCCCGCGGCAAGACCTAAGGCGGGGGGGTTGGTCAATGTGCCGATCGTCGAATTAACAACCCCCACACCCGTGTATGGCGCATTATGAAAGGCCGCTCCCTGATTACGGAAAAAGTACTCAATGCCGTATTGAAGGTTCTTATTCAAGGTGACATCGGCAATCATCGCTTGGATCAGAACCTGGCGCGGCGGGGTGTCAAGACGCGTGAGAATCGCGCGTAGTTCAAGATAGACGCTCTCAGGGGCGCGGATGACAAGGGTATTATTGGCCTCGTCGGCGACCACGGCGACTCGGTGTGGAGAGCGCGTGCGTGTTCCAGGCAGGACAGTTTGTTGGGTGTCGGCGGTCGCTGATGTTGCCGGCGTCAGGCTGCCGGGAAGCGTGAGCCCTGTGCCGCTGGATTCACTACCTAAAGTGCCGGCGGCGCCCATGGAGGCACCGAGGGTACTGAAGGGCATGGTTTGGGGTGCGCTGGTCGCGACTTCCGCTATCGGGATGTGGAGGAGATGGCCTAAGACGCCGGCAATCGTTACGGCGTCCCCATTGCGGATATTATACAGGTGGATATCACCACCGCCCTGTGTTGACCCGGGCGTATCCAGTACGGTAATCCAGTGCAACATCTGATGGAGACTCGCGCGATTGGCTGCCACGACGAGTAGGGCCCGTTGGTTGGGCAGCGGCAAGGGCACGGCACCGGGCAAGAAACGTTCGCCCAATGTCCGTTGCGCCTTGCGAATGGCCAGCAATTCGGGCAACAGGGTACGGATCGGGATAAAGCGCGGACGCACGAGCCGAAAGACGAGGCCTTGCGCATAGTGGGCCAGAATATGACGGGCGGCCTGTGTCAGTGCCATGACCCGTCGATTGATGCCATAGAGAAGCAGCGTCCGGCCACCAGGCCCCACACGCAGCGCAATGTTAGGGGTCAATAAAGGGCGCAGTGCGGTCTCCATGGCGGCGGCGGGGACATTGCCTAGCGAGAGGATCTCGAGGCGATAGCGCGGCCCAAACCGTGAGGGGGTTCCGGGAACGGCCGGGAGGGCGCGTTCGACCACCCACAGCTGATCGCGCCGCACGAGGCGGAGGTGATTCATGGCCATGATGAGGTTGACCAGATGCCGGACCTGGGTTTTATCGAGTGGGGTGCTTGCCTGCAGATTCACGCGCCCGGTTACGTTGGGGGAGACCACATAGGTATACCCCAGAACCTTCCGCAGCAGCAGATCCAACACTTGATGAATATCAGCGTTATTGAAATTGATGATGAGAGGGGCCGTGGGTGATTGACCGGGATCGGCCGACGCCGGGAGCGCGATGGGGGCGGGCGCTGGTGGCGAGGCACTGTCACCTGCCTGCGCCAGGAGCGGGGCCGCGCAGCCCAGTAGGGCACAAAAAAGTGCGCGAAGAGAAGAAGAAAAACGTTTCATGTCGTCGTCCGGAAGATCGGCACCGTGAGTCCGAGCTGGATCTCGGCCGTTCCCTTATGTATGTGGTGAATCGTAAGGTGCGTCACGCGCACGGCCCATGGGAAGCCCGCCAATGCGTTCAGGAGTGGTTGCAGGCGGGCAAGAGGCATCACCGCCGTTAACGTTACATGGGCCAAGCGGAGGCCAGCGGAATCCGTGGCGAGCGTGTTGATCATGCTGAGGGTACCCGCTTGTCCCGCGATCAGGGTAGCGATCTGCGTTTGCACCATGCTGACGGCAAGGCTCGTCATGGGCACTGTGACCCCCAGTGTGTGAGCCTTCTGGAGGGTTCGACGCAGGGCGGCGAGACGCTGATCGATCACTGGGCGCCGCGCCAGAATGTGTTGGCGGCGGGCAATGGCGCCAGCGAGCAATGTTAAGCGCACGCGATCCTGCCAAGCGTGCCTTGCGAGAAATCCCACAGTGAGCAAGAGACTCGCTACCAAAAAGATAGCCCAGACCTGCGTAGAACGGTTATTTTCCTTCAGTGTGAGCGGATTGCTCATGGATGCCCCCGTTTTGGCCACCATCCGCGCAGCGTCACAAGGTCTGCACCCGCGCCGATGGGTTGCGCCATACCACTCTGGCGCCAAGGGGTGCCGCCGAGGGCATGGTTAAGGGCCTGCAAGAGCTGGCGGGGCTTATCGGTCCGTGCCTGTAATCGCAAACTGTTGGTATGGGCGTTATAGCGTAGCGTCACAAGCGTTGCGGATGAGGGGAGCGCGCGCACCAGTTGCGGAAGGAGGGATTGCGGAATAGTGGCACGGTGCATGTAACGTTGGAGGGCGGCAAGCTCGGCGTGGAGTCGCCGGGCCGTGCGCCGATCCGCGCGTGTCGCCCGCAACGGGGGCGCCATTTGTCGTTCGGTGGCCTGCATCTCTTGTGTGCGTCCTGTGAAGCGCGCCTGCCAGACGGCGATGGTCGGAAGAATCAAGAAAACCGCAGCGAGTGGCACAAGGAGCGCCTGCCCTAGGAAGTGGCGAAGAGGCAAGGTTTGGGAACGGGGTGGCTCTTCGGCAAAAAGCCCGGCATCGGTCGTCCAGGGTCTCCACCGTCGGTTTCGCAGGAGAGCGGCTCCCTCCTCGGCATCAAAGGCCGCCAAAAATCCCCATCGTGGGCCATGGGGCCCTAATTCCGTACGCAAGTGTATCAATTCTTCCCGTGGGCAATAACTGACCGCCACCTCTTGGCGTTCGGCACCGGCTGGGGGGCGTTTGCGGCGATAGCTCATGGCTAAGTGTTCCGCAGCAAACGGGGTATGCCGCGACCCTTCAAGACGGAGCAGGGCCGGTAGGCTCGCAGCCTTTACCGTTAACGGGTAGGCGAGATGGCGCACGATCTGGTGGGGTGGCACGACATAGTCAGGCTGCGACACGCCCATCTGCCGCAGAAGGCTCTGCGGATCGGGGCCAGTCACAGGCCCTTCCGCTTTTGTGGCAGGTAGCGACCAAAAGTTGTGTATGACAAAGCGCTGGCCGATCAGAGTCCATTGTTGGTCGGCCGTGGCGATCAATAGAGTTGCACGCTGCGTGTTGGCCCACAACGCATGGATCCGCGCGCGCAGCGACGCGATCGTATTCTGCCCAAGCCTAGTGCGCAATGCTTCCCCCCAAAAACCTGTCCGCTCGCGTCATCCGCGAAGGGCTGTGCGCCAAGCGATATTACAGTTGTTCTAATTGTTGTGATAAGTATGCAATAAAATCACGAGAGATGCACAGTCTTGTTTCCGCCTGAGTCTGAAATCAGATCGGCCTTTCGTTAAAGTCACATGGCAATTCACAGGCGGACCTTTTGAGACATTCTGTGAGAGGCCATCTCTAACCCATTGTCAGGGCTTCAAGAAGCCCGATTGATAGACTTATTTAGGAGCACGAAAAAAAGGATATATCCATAAATCCCCATTGACAACATGATTCTGCTGGTGTTCTATCGCAGGTAGCGCTTGGTTCAAAACAAGAAACAAAACCAAGAAAAGAAGAAGTAAAAGGGAGGTAGTCATGTATCGCCTTGTCCTGAGCAGAGGCCCGTGGGCCGTTGCACTCATATTAATCGCCAGTATCTTTTTCACCACAACGGCCCGTGCTGCGGCTTCTCCCTCTCCTGTTGCGCTAGCCCACGAGATCTACCGGATTTCAGATTTTTCCGAGCCCTTAGTGCCGATGGGCGCGACCACACAGCCCGAAGATGAAGCCCTTTTACATGTACTGTCCATCTACGAACATGCCCATCGGGCGATCGACTTCGCCCCCTTTAATGCCTACCTCCATCGGTATCCTCATTCCCCCTGGGCGGCCGCCCTCTGGACGAACGAGGGACTAATCGATCAGGACCGGGGTTACTACGATCTGGCGCTCACCAACCTCGCAAAGGCGTGGCAGGCCAGTCGGCGTGCGCGTGGCGTGCCCCAGCAGTCCCTCGCCGACTATGCAGTGGCCAATCTCGCCCGTCTCGAGGCCCGCTTTGCTGACGTCGGACCCTTGACACGCCTTGTCCAGGCCGTCCATGGTCGTACCCTCATGGGGCCTTCGGCACCGCTTTTTGCGAGCGCCCAGCAATCCTTGGGCGAGATGCAGAATGAACCGGAACTTGGGTTTCGGTGCGGTCCGATGGCGTTGAAGTCGGCGTTGGTCTTTCTTTACCCTAAGCGTCCGCCCGATGTGAAGCTTTGTGTGGTCCCGGTGACCCGCAAGGGGATGACATTGACCCGTCTGCAGGCGCTCGCCCACACGGTGGGTCTGCCCTATGTCATGGCGCGCCCC
>JAJYPQ010000117.1 GCA_021795255.1 Pseudomonadota bacterium | reverse complement strand
GGATCCGCCCGGGTAGTAAAGACGTGCCAACAGGCCACTAGCGTGGCCGTTTGTGTCATTTGTCTGCCCGAACTCACCTCCACATTAGCCCGCCTGGTGCGGGAAAAGAAAATCACTAAAGTGGATTACCGAAAGCTCAAGGGTAACGTGATGACGGATCTGACAGATATCGATATCTGCCAACTGACACCAGATGTCTTAGCCGCAGGGGTTTCGCTGCTGGAGACGCACCCTCTACGGGCGATGGATGCGTTGCATGTGGCCTGTGCGGTCGCCGTCGAGGCCGATCGCTTTGTGTCAGCCGACCATCGCCAACTTGCGGCCGCGCGCAAGGCGGGGCTTAACATCACGGATGTGTCGTGACCGGCATCACGCGAATCCCTGTATCCACGGGATCTGCACACACTAAAGCCATTCTCGTTCGGTCACCGAGCGAACGGGGGCCTTCATAATCGATCCGCTTCGGTTTTCTTGTGCCACTGTAACGCCGCCCCCTACGGGTACGAAAGTACGCGTTCGCCGCTCTGTGCGACCGGGCGCAGGAGACCACTTTGCCAGACGACATGTGTTGCCGGTTTTCCCAGGCGCAGGACCGGGCACAGACCCTTGCGGTCTGCCCATGCGGAGTTGATCCTGATTCAACCCTTCCGAGGGGAAGGGCCTTTCTGTCCGTCTACTGGCGGTGTTGATGGGCTGCGGTCGGATTGCCGACCCTGGTTGTACGCTCCCTAGTGAAACAGATCCCGCACTTTGCTGAGAAACGAATGCGAGCGCATCTGCTTTAAGGTCGTCGTCCACTTATTTTCCGCAAGCACCTTCCGTTCGAAATCCTTTTCCTCTTTTTTCATCAATTCGAGGACTCTTGTGTCTTCGTCATCTTCCAGCCAATACCCGTGCTGCTTCTCACAGAAGTCCATCTCTAGGTCGTACAGTCGGTAGCGGAATCGCTTAAGGGGCGCGCTACACTCGGGACACTTGGTGGTTGTGGGCGTGGAGCTGAAGACTATAGTTCCCTTCGCATCGTCACCGAAATCAAAGGCTTCATCTTCCAGCTGGTTGAGTTCCTGGCGCTCGAACCACATCCCTTTGCAGGCAGGGCAGCCGTTGACCTTGATCTTGTGTCGAATGGTTGACACCAGGTCGGCATTGCACTTAGGACATTTCAATGTTGCCTCCGCATCATTCAGCCCCCCATGCCGACGGGCCTGTCCTAGTCCCAGACCCTTTGCCGACACGATGGGGTTTCATGCGCCAAGATCGCGAGTGTTGCGTGAAAGATCCTCATCTCGTCGGTGTTCCCACGCGAAATGCTACTACAGAAACCCAGGACCTAGGCGTCGATTGGCCACAAGTTTGGCTCCGAAAGCTTAGCAGTATCACGGCCCCTTCACCAGCCGCACCGGGTAGCTGTTAGCCCTAAGCGTTTATACCCCCTCTGTCCCATTCTCACACGCCCCCTTTGTTCTGGGGGCTCGTGGCCGAGGAATTCGTGGCGATGAGTAGCAAAGAGATCGATAGATTGAAAGTTATCCAGGCGATGGCGGATAGGCACTTGAAGTCGCCCAAGGGCTATGTGCGGGACACCGGCCGCGTGCACGCCGTGCTCGGAATTCCGAGTTACAACGACTAGCCCGCCATCCGGTAATCGGAACGAGCTGGGGGATTTGTGATCGAAAACCTGCTTTCGGTCGTATCCGATCGGACCAAGGCCAGCTTTTACCGGACGGCAGCTGGTGCAGAAATTGACATGGTGCTGGATTTGCCCCGCCGGGCCAGTCGCTGGACGATCGAGATCAGACGCACGTTGTCCGCGAAGCCTGGCAGGGGGGTTTTTGAAGACATTCAACTGGATAAGAGCTACGTTGTCTACGCGGGCACCGAGCGTTACCCAGTTTCGGAGGACGTGCAGGTTATTGATGTCCTCGATATGGCGGACATGCGCCTGGATAGGCGCTAAGCTGGTGGGTCTTTGTGCCTCCACAATAGAGGGAAACATCCGGGGCCATGATTCCCATACCAGCGCGATGAAAAATGTCAGGGCGCGCCACAGTGCGGGCCGTGTCTATACACGGTACAGCGTCTTCGCATCACCGGACGCTGCGCTGGCTACGGGTATGCACAAAGAAGCTGCCTGATTTACCAAAACTAGCATGCTAAATGGATCGAGACTGTACATTATGAAAAAGCGGGTCGCGCTTATAACAGGTTCCACATCAGGTATTGGGGCCGCCATTGCACGGCGTCTAGCCGCGGAAGGCGTCGCGGTAGCGCTGCACTCACATGATTCTGTCCGTGCGGGGGAGATGCTAGCCGAGGAGCTGCCGGGCGCAAGCTACACGCGAGCGGATTTGTCCAATGAGCGGGATACTAGATTGTTGGTTAGGAACGTGTTGGAGGCGCACGGCCAGCTTGATATCCTGGTCAATAACGCCGGAATTTCGGAAGTTATCCCGCACGGCAACCTAAGAGCCGCAAGCCCTGAAAAGTGGCAACGGATGTATGCCGTGAATGTCATAGCACCCTGGATTCTTGTCACAGAGGCCGAGGAAGCGCTGAGGACGGCGGCAAAGCGAGGTGCGCCCGGCTGCATTATCAATATGTCGTCGCACGCCGGTGTCCGCCCAAAAGGTGCGTCGATACCCTATGCCGTGAGCAAGGCCGCCCTTAACCATTTGACGAAGTTGCTTTCCGTGGCGCTGGCACCGGACGTGAGAGTCAATGCCATTGCACCAGGATTGGTCGATACGCCGATGACGCAATCCTGGGAAACTGCTCAAGAGATATGGCGCAGCCGTGCTCCTATGAGGCGAGCGGCGTTACCTGAAGAGATCGCGGATATAGCGAGCATGCTTGTCAACTCAGGCTACCTTACGGGCGAGGTCATTGTCGTTGATGGCGGCCTTAATCTCATGTAGTCGCCCTGTCTCTGGGTGATCAGATTGATCGCCGATCGGGAATCTGCTGCGCCCTATTTCGCTGCACGTAACTCACCTCTTTATTGTCATTGGCCCGAGGCCTTCCCAGGCCTCGCGGACCTTCATCGGCATTGACATGGGGCGGGAACCGCCACCGGATGAAACGACCATCCTCACGTTCGGTAACCTGCTTCATGCGCCCATCTGATCCCATGTGCTGTATGGCCTGGTTCATTCTGAGGCCGCTCCGGTGTAGGACAGGTCTAGGCGAGCCTCTCAAACCGGGCGTCTATTTTGAATGAGAATGCCATGCCATTCGTCGCCGGAGAGGGGTCGATGGATTATGGGAACACCCAGTATCTTGAGGAACCCGGAGTCCTGGTGCCACATTCTGGTGCGGTTCCGAGGCTCGGCCACCGACTTGGTGCGCGAGACGGCGCACGGATGCCCATTTTTGGCCCTACCACCGTGGCACGATCTTTGCCTTGCTCCCTAGCACACCCATGGCCGCATGGTCGTAAGCGGTACGTTCTTAAAAGGGCAAAGGCATGACAGATTCGACTTCATCAAAGCCGCGCTTGGTCGTTATCGGTAATGGTATGGCCGGTATACGGGTGCTAGAGGAACTCCTCAAAATGGCGCCCGATCTCTATGACATTACGGTCTTTGGCGACGAGCCTCAGCCCAATTACAACCGTATTCTCTTGTCCCCGGTGCTTGCCGGGGAAATGGCGTTCGGCGAGACGATCTTAAACAGCCGGGATTGGTATCGTGAACAGGGGATAACGCTTCATGCCGGCGTCCGGATAACCGACATCAACCGCGGGCAGCGACGCGTGCAAGGCGCAAACGGCCTATCCGTCCCCTATGATCGCCTCTTGCTGGCACTAGGGTCTCATCCCTTTATACCAAAGCTTCCCGGCGCTAAGTTGGCAGGGGTCATGACCTACCGCACGATTCAGGACGTCGAGACCATGCAAGCGCTCCCGGCAGGGGCCTCTGCCGTCATCATAGGGGGGGGCCTCTTAGGGCTCGAGGCCGCCTACGGTCTCTTGATGAGAGGCGTGCGTGTGACAGTCGTCCATCGCCACGCCTGGCTCCTTGAACGACAGACAGACCAAGTGGGTGGAGAACTACTTCTCAAAAGCCTCGTAGACCGCGGGCTCCAGTTTTGCCTTGGAAGCGAGACCGAAGCGCTTGTCGGCAAAGACCATATCGAGGCCGTGCGCCTGAAAGACGGTCGCGTGATCGATGCGAATCTTGTGGTTTTCGCGGTCGGGATAAGGCCGCAAATCGAGCTCGCGCAGCGCGCCAAGCTGCATTGCGGGCGCGGCATCATGGTCGACGATACACTGCAGACCTATGACCCTCGCATCTACGCCGTTGGCGAGTGTGTTCAGCATCGAGGTGCCACTTACGGCCTCGTCGCCCCTCTTTTTGAACAGGCTAAGGTGGCAGCAAACCATCTCGCGCAATACGGCCGCCTGCGTTATCAAGGATCCCTCACAAGCAGCAAGCTGAAGGTCACCGGGGTTAGTCTCTTTTCTGCTGGGGATTTTGTCGGCGGGCCGGGTTGTGAGGAGGCGTCGTTGTTAGACTCCGCCTCCGGCATCTACAAAAAAGTTGTCATAAAAGGACGCAAGCTAGCCGGCTTTCTGCTCTACGGCGACACAACGCTCGGGCCCTGGCTCTTCCAGTTACTACGCGATGCGATTGATATCGTCGATCTGCGCGACCATCTCCTATTCGGCGAGCCCTTAGGCGATGCCCGTCACGGGGCCGACAAACCGATCGATAGGATGCCTGCCACAGCCGAGATCTGCGGTTGTAATGGCATAAGCAAGGGCGTCATCGTCCAAGCGATCCGCACCCAAGGCTTATTCACGGTAGCAGACGTACGGCGCGCCACGAAGGCAAGCGCCTCCTGCGGGTCTTGTACCGGACTTGTCGAACAGCTTCTTGCGAGTAGTTTGGGTAGTCTATACGAGACGGCACCGAAAAAACGGTTGCTTTGCGCGTGCACGGATCTCACCCACGATGAGGTACGTGATGCCATCGTTACCCGCAAACTGCTATCCATGAGCGAGGTCTTTGACGTCCTGGAATGGCGCGCCGCCGGGGGGTGCCCAAGCTGCCGCCCCGCCGTCAATTATTATGTTCGCACGGCCTGGCCGCTTGAATCACGAGACGATCCACAGGGGCGTTTCATCAACGAACGCGCGCACGCCAATATCCAGAAAGACGGGACCTATTCGGTTATTCCCCGCATTTATGGTGGCATCACCAGTCCCTCAGAACTCAAGCGCATAGCTGAGGTCGCCGAGCGCTACCATGTCCCTATGATCAAAATGACAGGCGGTCAACGCATTGACCTGCTCGGCGTCCGCAAGGAGGATTTGCCGGCCATATGGGCGGAACTCGACATGCCCTCCGGCCATGCCTATGGCAAGGCCTTGCGCACCTGCAAGTCATGCGTCGGCACGGAGTTCTGTCGTTTTGGAACACAAGACAGCACCCATCTCGCCATTGCTCTCGAAAAACGCCTGGAACGGATGTGGTCGCCTCATAAAGTAAAGCTCGCGGCCTCCGGCTGCCCGCGCAATTGCGCGGAAAGCACCATCAAGGATTTCGGCGTGATTGGCGTCGACTCTGGCTGGGAAATCTATGTCGGCGGCAACGGGGGTATGAAACTGCGCGGAGCGGACCTCCTCGTTAAAGTCAAAACAGAAGACGAGGTCATAGAAATCGCCGAGGCATTTATGCAGCTCTATCGCAAAGAGGCCTTCTACCTCGAACGAACGGCCGCCTGGATAGAGCGGGTCGGGCTCGAGCATATTAAAGAGCGCGTCCTAAACGACGAACTCAGTCGTCAGCGATTAGCAAAGGAGCTGCAAGTCGCCATAAGCCAGGAAAAGGATCCATGGGCCGAGGCCATAGCCGGACACCTCGCCATCGACGCCGCCCCCCTTCGGGTAAAGGAGGCGTTGTGAGCCTAGAGAGCGACGCCGACACGAGCTGGCAAGAGGTCGCAAACCTAGCCGACGTACCCAAGCTGGGCGGCCGCGTGCTCGTGACCACAAGCGGGCCAATTGCCCTTTTGCGCAATGAAAGCGGGACTATATTCGCGCTCGATAATCGCTGTCCTCACAAGGGAGGGCCGCTTGCGGAGGGCTATGTCTCCGGCCAGACGGTCTACTGCCCGCTCCATAATTGGCAGATCGATATGCAATGTGGGGAGGCGCGGGAACCAGACAAAGGCTGCGTACGGACTTGGCCCGTGCGCGTCGAGGGCGAACGGGTCTTTTTACGGCTACCAAAATGATGACGCCGGGGCACTCCCCAGAACCGGCCCCATGTCCGCCTCCCCGCGATATTTCGGATCTGCTTATACAAAAAGGTAGGCGAGGATAAGCTGCCGGATCGGGAACCCACCGCGCTCCCGGGCTCACTTGGGGAGCGGCCCCTAGCAACACAGGCTTGGTCACGATAAATCGGCACCTGCGGGGCGCTTTGATCGGCAGACGTCCTTCGCCCCGCGGAAGAAAGCGCGCGATCTCTTCGGCGACAGCTGCCGTGATTTCAAGGTCACCATTTTCGACCGACCCGACCGCGACCATAGCAGCATTCCTCATGTCGATAAGGTTTGGTGTGCCAGCTTATGCCAAAGATCCACGCGGTCGATTCAGCCCCAACGCCGCCTGCTGATCGTCTGCACCACGATAGCGCGCCTTGCCCCGAAAACTAGCGCCTGATCTGCCCCCACCCTTTGAATTACGGCCTTTTTGGCGAAAAACGAGCCCTCTGGTTTGTGCACAGAAATTGCAGAATGGAGCCGACATCACACTTATCTTAATAAAGGACCACGATGGCGAAGCTTCTGACTCACCTGCGCTCCGGGAACTGGCGCTCCCTTGTGGCCAGTTTTCTTTATTTTGATACTGGGTTCACGGTCTGGCTCCTTTTTGGTCCGCTCGCCCCTTACATGGGACCTAAACTCCATCTGTCGCCTGTCATGCTCGGGTTCTTGGTGGCGGTTCCGGTGCTGAGCGGGGCGATCTTGCGCATACCGCTTGGCTACCTGTACCAAGCCCTGAACGGGCGCAGAATTGCGTTGATGGGTATTGCCTTGTCGGCCGTGACCCCTCTTTATTTCCTCCTGCAACACGGTGCCCCCAGTTTTACGGTTTTGCTGGTTCTCGGTGTCTTGCTGGGTATGGGTGGAGCAAGCTTTGCGGTGGCGCTGCCCATGGCTGGGAGCAGTTATCCCCCCAAGGTGCAAGGTCTAGTGCTGGGTCTTGCCGCAGCGGGCAATATCGGCGCCGTGCTCGACGGGGTTTTGTTTCCACCTTTAGCGCGTCATTTCGGGTGGCAGTCGGCGATGACGGCGGTTTTACCCCTGCTGGCGCTGGCCGCCCTGGCCGTATTTGTGTGGGCTGAGGACCGGGGCGCCAAAACAGGTTCCCCAGTTCGCGCGCTCTTCAGCTTTTTTGGCAGCCTTTTGTTTCTTTCCGTACTTGTCGTGGGCGCCCATCGCAACTGGCTGGGGGTGGAAGGCCATGCTGCAATCTTGTTGCTGCCGGTTGTCGGCCTGCTGTTTGTCGTGGCGCTGCTTCCCCCGCCCTATCGAAAGGCACTGCGTGAAGGGGACGCGTGGGCCTTTTTTCTCATTTATGGCATTACCTTCGGCGGGTTCGTCGGTATGTCGGCCTACATCACCTTGCTGCTCGTCTCGCTCTACCATATCCCAAAGATCGAGGCCGGCCTCCTCATGGCCCTATTCGCCCTCGTCGGCGCATCCCTGCGCCCGGTGGGCGGCTTGCTTGCAGATTCTTTGACGGGTCCGCGCATGCTGCGCCTAGCCTTGACCGGCATTGCGTTGGTAGACCTTGCTTTCGCCCTCTCTGTTCCTCCGGGTTTATGGGGCCTTGGGCTGCTCCTGGTTCTCTACATCTCTTTCGGAATCGGTAACGGCGCGACTTTCCAGCTGGTTCCGCAGCGCTGGCCGGCCCGCACTGGGCTGATGACGGGGCTCATCGGGGCCGCAGGCGGGATTGGCGGCTTCTACTTGCCGGTCGTTTTAAGCATGGGAAAGCAGATGACTGGTAGCTATCACGGCGGTTTTGGGATCTTTGCGGGCTTGGCGCTCACAGCGGTGGTTTTGGTGACTCAACGTAAGAAGGATTGGCAGGGGCTGGCCGCGGATACTCCGCCCGCCGCGCCCTTGAAGGGGGTTTCTCTCGAAGCGGAATAGACGATCGAGCCAGCTTTACATACCTAAACGTTATTACATACCTAAAAGTTCATACGCGGGAGGAAGTAGCTTATGCATAGGATTCATGTCGCTGTAACCGCTGCGTTCTTAGGAGCGGCTTTTATCCTACCCCATGCCGAGGCGCATACGCTCGGTTATGCCTTGACGCACGGCACCGTCGACTTTTCCCTGCGGCCCCGCTACGAGAGCGTGGTGCAGCCCGGGAAAAAGGTCGCCAACGCGTTTACGGTCCGTAGCCTTTTGGGTTACGAAACCGGCGCTTACGCGCATGTTCGCGCCATGCTGCAGCTTATCAACGTCGCTGGTATCGTCGAGGATTACAATAGTATCGTCAATCATAATGCGGCCTACGCAGTGATTCCGGACCCAGAAGCCACGAACGTCAATCAGGCCTACTTGAGTTATAGCGGAATCGCCCATACGAAGATCCGTGCGGGGCGCCAAATCATCGTCCTGAACAACGGTCGTTTCGTGGGAAACGTCGATTTTCGCCAGAATATGCAGACATTCGACGCTGTGAGCGTGGTGAATAAGGGCGTACCGGGCCTCACGCTTTACGGCGCCTATAGTTGGCGGTTGAAGGACATCCTCAATCAGCTTGTGCCGGTGCGCGTGGTCTTATTGAATGCAGGCTTAGTGGTGGCTAAAAAAACTTTAGTAAGCGCTTATAGCTACACCTATGAAAACAAAGCGCACACCGCCATACCGGGGGCGGCGCTGTGCGGTATCGCGGGTGGCCCTGAGATCTGCAATAGCGAGACCGCGGGCGCGCGCATCGCGGGACAAGCACCGATCACATCGGCTGCGCGTTTCCTCTACGTTGCCGATTGGGCGCATCAGTGGGACGTGGGCGGCGGCAGTCCGCTTATTGACGCCAGCTACTATCATGTGGGAGGCGGAGTCGGAACGGGCCCGACCTTCGCGCGCCTGGACTATGAAGTGATGGGTAGCAACGGCAGCGGGACCTACGGGTTCCAGACCCCGCTTGCGACCAAGCATCTTTTTAATGGCTGGGCCGAGATCTTCCTTGTGACGCCGCAGACCGGCTTACGCAGCACTTATGCCACGGTCGGCACCGCCATCGCGCGCGCGAAGATAGCGGCCTCATACTACCGTTTTCGGGCAGATCACGGTTCGCAGCGTTACGGGCATGAGTGGGACGTGTCGCTTATCTACCCCATTCGCCCCGGTTTTGTGGGTGGCGTGCAATACGCCGACTATCACGCCGATACGTATGCTGTGAATACAAAGGCCGCATGGGTCTTCGTGTCTTATCATTATTGACCGAGGGTAAAGCCGACATGGAGGGAAATCCCATTCCCGGGGCAGAGCGGATGGTCACCCGCTCGGTGTGTCCGTACTGTGGGACCGGCTGTGGTGTCCTTCTTGAGCACGACGGGGAACGGGTGCTTGCGGTGCGTGGGGATCCGCAGCACCCGGCCAATTTCGGGGCGCTTTGCACAAAGGGGCGTGCGCTGGCCGAGACCATGGACGGCGAGCGACTCCTTGCCCCCTTGATGCGCACAACGCGCGAGTTCGCCCCACAGCCAGTCTCTTGGCAAGAGGCCTTGCAGCACTCGGCGCGGCGTTTTGCCGAGGTGCTGCGCGATCACGGGCCGGAGGCGTGCGCCTTCTACGTCTCGGGGCAACTCAGTACCGAGGACTACTATGTCGTAAACAAGCTCGCCAAGGGCTTCCTCGGCACCAACCATATCGATACCAATTCCCGGCTCTGCATGGCGTCTACGGTCAGTGCTTATAAGACCAGCCTAGGTCAGGATTCGGTGCCGGGGTGCTATGAGGACATC
>JAJYPQ010000116.1 GCA_021795255.1 Pseudomonadota bacterium | reverse complement strand
CGCCGAACGCACCGGTATCGCGGTCGTGGCCGATTTCCGGCGCCGGGACATGGCCGGCGGCGGTCAAGGCGCGCCGCTGGTGCCCGCTTTCCATCAATGGTTGTTCCAACACCCGCAAGAGACGCGCGCTCTCGTGAATATCGGCGGCATAGCGAACGTGACCCTGATCCCCGGACGTGCGACGGGAAAACCGGTTCTCGGTTTTGACACCGGGCCCGGGAACGCCCTCCTCGATGCCTGGATACACGCCCAAACCGGGGCCATCCAAGACACCGACGGGCAGTTCGCGGCACTTGGCCAATGCCAAATGGACCTCTTAGCCCGGCTCGGCGCGGATCCCTATTTTGCCGCCCCGGCACCCAAAAGCACCGGGCGCGAACATTTTACCTTAAGGTGGGTGGAAGAACGGTTACGCGATCTCGGGCGACCGGTGGGGGCCGTAGACGTGCAGGCGACACTCACTCAACTCACCGCGCTCACCATAGCCGAGGCCCTGGCACCCCATCACCCGGCCGAGATCTTTCTGTGCGGCGGGGGCGTCGCCAATCCCATTTTGACTGGTCTTGTGGCGAAGGCCACAGGGAAGCCTGCGCGCACAACGCGTGAGCTTGGCCTCGACCCGCAACTCGTAGAGCCCGTGGCCTTTGCCTGGCTCGCGCGCCAAACCATCGAAGGCCGACCCGGGAACGCCCCGTCTGCGACTGGCGCCCGCCATCCCGCGATATTAGGGGGCGTGTACCCGGCTTGAGACAAAAAAACACCCCACGAGCAGGGGTGTTTTAGACGTAACGATCCTTAAACCGAGAACGACGATCCGCACCCGCAAGTGCTCTTCGCCTGGGGGTTCTTGATCACGAACTGCGCCCCATCCAAGCCCTCTTGATAATCGATCTCGGCCCCGGCCAGATACTGAAAGCTCATGGGATCAACGAGCAATGTGACCCCGGCCTTATCGATGCGGGCATCGTCGTCGTTGGCGTGCTCGTCGAAGGTGAATCCGTATTGAAAGCCAGAACAACCGCCGCCTGACACAAACACCCGCAACATGAGCGCCGGGTTGTTTTCCTCGGTAATCAACTCCTTGACCTTGCGCGCAGCGCTATCGGTAAAGTTCAAGGGGCTTGGCATCTCTGTCGCCACAGCTTCATTCATGCTCATCCATCCTTTGCGGTCCAATGGCGCTATTATCCGCCCGAGATGCCAGTAGGGTCAAACCGTCTTATGATATGACCGGATCGAGTCCGCCTATGGCCTTAAGCTTAGGGCTCGACTTGTCCGCTTCATGGATCAAACTGCCATTGACGGTGGCGCCTAGCGCCATCTCCAGGGTCTTGTAGGTCATGTCCCCGGTAATCTCGGCCTTGGCCTGAAGCTCGACGCACTCCGCTGAGTGGACATTGCCCTTAATGGAGCCGTTAATGATGAGGTGGGGTACACGCATATTGCCGACCACCTCGCCGCGCTCGCTCAGAATAAGGGTGCTCCCATCGCCTTGGGCCGTGATGTCGCCGTGGACCTTGCCGTCTATGCGTAGCCCCCCGGAAAACACGAGGTTGCCGGTAATGGTGGTCTGTTCCCCAATCAGGGTGTCTATGGTGTTACAGGGCTTTTCGCCCGACTTCTTTCCCATTTTTTCCAACATGTTCGGTCCTCACTTTCCATGGGGCCAAGGATAGGCCTGCTTGATCGTATGCCCTGTTGCGGCCACTGTCACGGTGACGCGCTGCGGGATAAAACCTGCCGGCAGCGGTAGGCGGCCCTGCATATCACTAAAGTATTTAAAGTGCACGGTGAGCGGCGTGTCAACAAGGCTCGGGTAGTTGAGATCCGACGAGTGGCCCGCCACCTGGCCTTGAACGGTAAAGCGTACGCTCGCGTAAATCCAACGATGGAACGCTAAAGACTGGATCAGCACAAGGTTGTAGTGCCAAGTCTTGGTCCCGTGAACCAGATGAAATGTGTCGATACTGACGCCGGCAGTCTTATGGGGAGCGCCCAGGATCGCGTGGTAGAAGCCGAGCTTTTCGCGCAGACTCATCACCTGTTGATCAGACCGCTTGAGGGCCGCCGCTAGATCCCCGTAAGCCACCTGATCCGTTTGAAGCGAGCGCTTGCTTATCGCAAGATGAGCCTGAAGCTGCGCGATCTGTTGATGGAGGCGGGAGATTTTGGCGTGAGCCCGGGTCACGTCGCGACTCGCCGCGTGGGCATTGAACCCGGCCATGGACTCCCCGTATTCATAAAGCCCAAGGCCCCCCAAAACGACCAGCACCACGGCCGCCGCCGTCAGTCCGTAACGCACAGCCGGCGACGTACGCGGTCTGACCACGAGATCATTTATACGATTGCCCACAATTCCTCCACAAGGCTTGTGGGCATTATAGCGGTCCTAGGCGTTCGGGCAACGTCACGGAAAGAGCGCGATGTCGGTCAAACCCAGCGTTTCTTCAAAACCGCACATGAGATTCAGGTTCTGTACCGCCTGCCCGCTCGCCCCCTTCGTCAGATTATCGATGGCGCTTAAGACGATGACCTTGTCGCTCCCCGCGATCTTGTGGACCGCGATACGGCAGATATTCGTGCCCCGTACCGTGCGCGTCTCCGGATGACCGCCCGCCGGCAGAACGTCGACAAAGGGTTCATCCCGATAGCGCTTTTCATAGAGGGCCTGGAGGTCTGCGGTCGGATCTTTGAGACGCCCGTAGAGAGTGGCGTGAATGCCGCGGATCATGGGCACAAGATGGGGCACGAACACACAATCGACGCGCTTTTGCGCCATCTCGGAGAGGCCTTGAGCGATCTCCGGCTGGTGACGATGAGCGCCCACGTTGTAGGCCTTGACCGATTCCGAGGCCTCTGCGAACAAGGTCGGCACATGCGGGCTGCGGCCAGCACCGCTCACCCCCGACACGGCCGAGGCCATAAGCGTTGTGGGATCGACGAGTTCATTTTCAATAAGCGGCAAAAAGCCCAGTTGGACTGCGGTCGGATAACACCCGGGGTTCGCGACGAGCCGTGCCGAACGAATGGCCTCGCGCTGCGTTTCCGGGAGGCCATACACGGCCTCGGCCACAAGTTCGGGGCAGGCATGGGTCATCCCATACCACCGCTCCCAGACCGCGATGTCTTTCAAGCGAAAATCGGCCGCGATATCGATAAAACGCACACCGGCCTTGAGAAGCCGTGGCGCATGCGTCATGGCAATACCGTTCGGGGTAGCACTCATCACGACATCGCATGCCTGCAAGACGCTGTCGTCCGCGGGATCGGAAAAACAGAGATCGGTATGCCCCCGAAGACTCGGGAAAAGGCTAGCCACCGACTTCCCGGCCTCGGCGCGCGAGGTGATGGCCGCGATCGTGACCTGCGGGTGGCGACTCAAAAGCCGCAAAAGCTCGGAACCGGTGTAGCCCGCCCCGCCGATAATCCCGACCTTCACCATAAAGCCCCCCTTTTAAAGCGAGTCATTGTAGCAGAGCGCCATAAAAAACGGGGCCTTGAGGCCCCGTTTCTGAAACACACAACGAGAGACGACTTAGAACACCTTGCGCATACCGATCGAGAACACGTTCTGGGTGCCGTTGGCCGCGCCCGTGGCCGTCACATTGGTGTTAACACCCGAGACCTGGGTACGCCGGTAACCACCATATATCCCAAAGCCCTTCTTGAAGTGATACCAGGCGCCGACCGCCACATAGTTCACTTTCACGTTGGCACCGGGGTAATACTTATCGGTAGTCTCGCCGGCCTGCACGATCGGGGCCCAAGGACCGAGGTTTCCGTCCACGCCCACGAAGAGATCATGACTCGGGGCCGACTGGCCCGCGGTATCCAAGTTCTCGAACTGGCCCATGACCGCCACCGGGCCAAAGTTGTATTTGGCGCCGAACTTGGTGTTGTTCTGGGCCTCGTTGAAGTTCGCGTACTGCAGGCCATCGCCCACGCCGACCAGTTGCGGGGAGGGCTTATAGGCGGCGAGGCCGTTGATGGTCCCGGCATGATCATGGGCCACGATCACGTCCCAGCCCATGGCCTTCCAGGTCAAGGCCGCCGAGTAATCGCCGTGTTGGGCGGTCAGACCGGTGGTAGTGGTCGTCGTACCGCCGTGCGCCGCACCGCCAACGTTACTCGCACTGCCGTTCACGCCGGGATTCATCGGGCTATAAGCAACCCCTATCTTGAACCCGGAGAAATCCGGCGAGGAATAACGGACGGAGTCGCTCATAAAGCCATTCTGTCCGAAGATACCGCCGGCCATGCCACCATTCCCCCGCGCCTGCAGGTCGGTATAAAGGAAGGCGTCCCAAGCGACACCGCCCGCATATTTGTAAGGGCTTGCCACTTTACCGATTTCGATGGTACCGAAGCCACCGCGCAAACCGACATATTGCTCGCCGGCATTCAGGCCGGTACCAAACGGCGAGGAATCGAAATTGCCGTTACCGACGGTGTTGACCTTGAACATGTCGAAGGCCAAGCCGGTCAGGCCGTAGCCCAACTTCTGGCTTGCCGACACCCAGAGGCGCCCGGCCCCATTATCGGTCGTATTGGTGCCCTGGCTCGCTACCGCGCCATTGCTCGTATCCTTCCAGTATCCGATTTCCCCCTGGGCCATGCCCCCGACTTTGACACCCGCCATTGCCGCGACGGGGACCAGCGCGAAAGCCGCGCTTACTGCTGCTACCAAGACCTTGGACTTCATTTAGGTATTGCCTCCTCACCGAACAGAATGTTTTTTTAGGTAACACTAAGACGCAGAGCGTCTATGCTTGGACATATAGCAAGCCGGGCACGGAAATGCAACACAGAAGAACTCGCTTATAGACCCATTTGGGGAACGCGGGCCGCTACCCACCCTTTCTCGGAGAGCCGGGCTTACCATGAGGAGAGCGTCACTGACCGTTTGCGATCCGCGGCTGATAGCGCCGGGCCCTGTCGGGCACGGCCTAGGGTGGCTTTCGCGCGCTGTGCGCACAAACTACGGAATATCTGATCTCGGTCGCGAGTCTTAAGGGCCCATGAACTCGCGCCCTTTAAGCTCCATCCCGCATGCCGTGAACAAGCTCTGGGCGTTTTTTGTGCTCGGAATCTTGATTACCACCATAGCCTTCATCGTGGCCTCTTGGCACGCCATGCAGATGGCCACAAATCACCGCTTGGCGGTCGTAGCGACCGCCGTAGCGCGGATCGAACAGTCCTATCTGCAATCGGTCGCCCATGACCTACGCCGCCTCAAAACCACTCTCAGGGCCGTCCCACCGGCCACCCGCGGCCGCGCTTTACGCCACTACCTCATTGACCATCCAGAGAACACAGGGGCCGCCGTCCTTGACGCCCGCGACCATGTGGTGATCGCAGCCGGGATGTTTCACATAGAGCCCAAGGCAGTCAGAAGCGCCATTCCGCCGGTCGCCACGCTTTGCCTGCTGCATCACCACCTGTGTTTCTCGCCCCCTTTCGTTCGAGCACAAAAGCCTTACCTGCTCTTTGCGCGCCCCATTTCTCGCTACCAGACCCTCGTCTTGCAGCGACCCCTGTCCTCCTGGCCACAGCTGCACCAATTGGTCCGACGACTCCCTCAGGGCTTCCATGTCTTCGTCCTGACGCAAGGCGGCGATCTCGAATACCGACTCCCGCACCCGCAAGCGGCCCACTACAGCCTCCGCCACGGACCGCTCGTACGAACCCTACAAAAAACGCTCTATCGCCGACACGGGGTCTTTTCCGGAGAGACCCGCGACGGCTGGCGGCTAGGCGCCTATCAATTCTCCCGATACGGACTCATTGTCGGCGTCAGTCTGCCCTTACAGACCCAGATCAAGAGCTTTGCCCATCGCCTTAAGATTCCGTTACTTCTCATCTTTCTTTTGATTGCGAGCGCCGCCCTCTACTTCCACTACTCGCGCCGCCACATCGCCCGGATGGAGGCTCTGACGGTCGCCACCGATCTCCAGATCCGCAACGAACGTGCTGTGGCCGAACAGCAACGCGATTTCTACCTCGCGGTCACCGAACTGAACCAATTCATCGTCCGACACCCAGAACCGGAGCAGCTGTTCGTCGAGACGTGTCGCATCATCATCGCGTACACAGGCCTGCTCTTCGCCTGGATCGGGCGGGTCGAAGGCTCGGGCGATATCAAGGTAGTGGCCGTGAGCGAAAAGCGCCCGCTCGATATCGATTGGTTTCACCGCACGTTCACGGCCAATTCCGATCAGCCCGAGGGATGGGGACCTGCGGGCTGTTGTGTACGCAGTGGCCATATCGAGATTACCGATGATCTGACCAGCGACCCACGGTTTGCCCCCTGGCGTGCCATGCACGATAAGGCTGGGACCAAATCGGCGGCCGCCCTCCCCGTCCGCACAAGAGCCGGAATCGTCGCAGTCTTGTCCCTCGGTTCCGAGCAGCTCAACCTCTTCTCGCCATCCCTGATACACCTCCTTGAGGGTTTGGCCCAGGATCTCGCCTTTTCGCTCGACGACAGCGAGCGGGAACAGCAACTTTTCTACCAAGCCCAGCATGATGCCCTGACCGGCCTCGCGAACCGAACAGTGTTTCGCAAGGAGATCGAAAAGCTCACCAGAGCGCACGCGGCCGCGAAGAACGGGGCTGCTATCGCGATCCTGGATCTGGATGGCTTCAAGGGGATCAACGACCAATTCGGGCATATCGTAGGCGATGAGCTGTTGCGGCGGGTCGCGGACCGCCTGCAAGCAGCGGTCCCGGCCGGCAGCGTGGTAGCGCGACTGGGGGGCGATGAGTTTGGGATCTTGTTTTCGGAGATCACCGAACGGGAACAAGTAATCAAGGCCATTGAGGCCGTCCGTTGGTCTCTCGACCCCCCTTTCTCGGCCGGGGGACATGAACAGCTCTTGGTGGCCGTGAGTATCGGGGTCGCTGCGGTGCCGGACGACGGACTCCACGTCGATGACCTTATCCGGCGCGCGGACCTCGCGCTCTACGAGGCCAAGCGCCTCGGTAAAAATATGTACCGATTCTTTTCGCTGGCCTTGGAAGAGCGTTTACTGAATCGCCATCGCATCCAGCACAACTTTGCCAACGCCTTGCAAAACCAGGAGCCGGTTTTGCATTTTCAGCCGCAGATCGAGATCATGACCGGACGCGTGCGCAGCGTCGAAGCCTTGCTACGTTGGCCTCAGCCCGACGGCAAGGTGTGGGGCCCTGGGGAATACTTCCATGCCATCGTTCAAGATACCGAACTTATGCGTCGTCTCGATATCTTTGTGTTGGAGCAGGCGTTCGAGGCTGTGCGCTCTTTCGAAAAGATGGGTCTCAGTCTCCCAGTCGCTGTCAATATTCACGGCCCCCATCTCCTCCACCCCGACTTCTTGAAAGACCTCCAGGTAGTGCTCAAACAAAACACTGACTACGCACGCTTACTCGAGATCGAGATTACAGAAACGAGTCAACTCACTGACCTTACCCAGGCGAGTGCCGTTTTGCAGGAATGCCGCGCCTTGGGGGTGGCCGTGGCCCTCGATGACTTCGGGACCGGCTACGCCTCACTGAACTATCTGCAGAAGCTGCCCTGCGACATCCTCAAGATCGATCAAAGCTTCGTAGGGGATATGGCCAATGATCCGCGCGACTTCGCGATCGTCAGCGCGGTTTTAAGTGCGGCGCAAGTCCTTAACCTCGCCACCGTCGCAGAAGGCGTCGAACAAATCGAGCAGGGCATACTGTTGCGCGATCTCGGCTGCCGGTACGCCCAAGGCTATGTGATCAGTAGGCCCGTCCCTATCACCGAGATAGCCAACTGGGTTCGCCACTGGAAGGCGCCGTCACCCTGGACGGGGGAACGACCAGCACCTCCCGATACGGCGGCTTGGCTCGCGCGCGCCCATCATCGCGCCTCTTTCCACACAGTAGACCAGACCGTACGCTATGGGCGGGGACGCGTCGCTGCCGAGACACTAGATGCCTGTCACTGCCCGCTGCACGACTGGCTGAAGAAGGCGGCGAACGCTACCACGCTTACCACCCTCCACGCGACCATCCACCGCCTGATGATTGAAAGCCTACAGGAGCACACCGATGCCATGGGTGCGCGGGTCGCCACCCTCACGACGCTACAGGCCGCGGAAGAACAACTCGACACCTGGATTATGGGCTATTTAACGCGTGGCGGCCCTGAGGAGTGAGCCATCGGATCGAGACCGCCCCACTGCCAGCCACGCCTACCCGGCGATCAGAGCCTGGGACGGCGCCTTACGCTGATCTTCTGGCAAAGAAAAGGGCCTAAGGTGTTCACCCCTTAAGCCCTCGATTTCTATTGGCTGGGGGACGAGGATTTGAACCTCGGTTAACGGAGTCAGAGTCTCCCCTTTTCAATAAGTCACAACACGGCGCGATAGGGTAAGTAAACAACAACAGGGACTTAACGCCTCTATCGGTTTTGCGCATCGTTATAGATTACCGCCCCGTTTTACGGCTCAGCGTCCCGCGATTGTCCCACTGGTAACACGGCTCTCGCTCGGCCTCTTTATCCGTTACTAGAAAAGGCTACTCACTCAGAACCAACCCGCCCTTACTCTTCTTCAGAATTCCAATGCAAGCTGACCTTGAGGCCATTAAACCGATCCCAGGCAACTCTATTCTCGTACTGCAAACGGCCCAGCACTATTCCTGGCGCGATATTGAGGGCTTCTGCAAAATCGCTTATCGCATTGCGAGTAAAAAGGCCTCGTGCTAGAAAATCACGATAGTCGTGGGGGGGTATCAGCATATCTCGGGCAAACGTGTCAGCCTCCCGCTCTTCTTGAGGACTGAGTCCGTCCTCGCCAGCCATATCGAGAAAAGTCATCTTCTTGCCGTGCTTAATGAGATGACCGGCTTCATGGAAGAAAGAAAACCACAGCTTATCATCTGTTTTACCGCGCAGGCTCAGCATGATAAGCGCCTTGTCTGCGCTCAACCATTTGGTCGCACCGCTCACAGGGCACCCCTTAGGTGCGGGCGCAATAACGACAGCCACTCCTGAATCAGCGCACAACGCTTCTAGCTTGGGAACGAACACAGCGGGCTCTGATTCGAGCGTCAACGTACGGATATCATGCAACGCTGCCACAAAAAGCTCTTTGCGGAATTCGCTGAGGCGCATGTCCTCAGCGGCTCGTTCGCCGTGCCGCAGCCAAGATGAAACGGCGGCAGGGTTACGAGTAAGTTTTGCAGGAGCACGGTAAGCCGCAGCCGGTTGCTCATATTCCCGCCGCCATGCGTCTACTGCCCCAACACCGAAAAAGCGCAGACACTCAAACACTTGCTGCGCCTTATCGTTGCATTTCCGTACCCAACCGAAACGGTGTAGGTCCGCCAGCGGTAGCTCTTTTAACCAATCAACCTGCTTGCCCAAACTCGCGATCTCTTCCCGGCGGGCGAGATGTTCACGGTATTGGCTCTCAAGGTTTAACCAAAAACGCGCGGTACTGCCGAGCACCTGTTCGAGCTTAAGAGCGGTCTCTTCGGAGATTGTCGCTTGGCCCTTTAAAAGCTGATTTATGTGCTTGGTAGAAAGGCCGGTTCTTTTAGCCAGATCGACCTGCGTCGTGCCGCGTTCTTCAAGCAAGTCCGCAATAGTAGCACCTGGGACCGCCACCCAATCGGGCGCAAAATCCGCCAGTGTCTCGTAGGTACGTATCACCATATCAGTCATGATAATCCCCCGCCCATATTACCGTCACTTCATTCACTGCTGCCCAGTCAATCGAACCGTCGGGCTTGAGAGCCGCCGTCTCCAGCGTCGGTCTAAAAACAAGGCGATGCCCACCATGTAAATCTACTGCAAATTCCCCTGCCCGGTCGCCCTTAAGGGGATGGGGGCGCCCTGCCACCAATTCGCCGACGATACGTGCCGCGTGCAGTTCCGCAATCCGGCGTTGCAACTTTTTTGCGGAAGGATCTCCCAGCTTCTTGATGGCAATCCTCGCCTGCCTGCATAGTGCCTCAAGGTCACTATCGCCATAAGAGACTTTCATAAGGGTTTTTAGTATACCGTATTGGTAAAGCATTTCACAGAGTCAGAAGTCGGCCATAACCGACG
>JAJYPQ010000115.1 GCA_021795255.1 Pseudomonadota bacterium | reverse complement strand
AGTTGGTCGCGAACTGAGCCCCGCCCAGCTTGACCAGGGCGGCGGTCTTGGCGATCGGCGCATGAGCGGTCGGCGGCACGGTCGCATGACGATGCAAGGTCTGCACGTAGTAGGCGACACTCCACAAGTCGCGGGGCGTCAAAAACGAGTCCGCAGACCGTACCCACGAAGGCATGGCCGAGCCCGGCCGTCCATAATAGAGAACCTTATAGACAAACCCAGCCCGGAAGCGGAACGCGTTCAAGCGCACCGGCCGCGGGGTAAGGTATTGCGCGGCCACGCCCTTGCCGTTGCCCGTGGCGCCGTGACAGCTCGCACAGTCCATGGCATATAAGTGCTTTCCGCGCTCGCGTGCTGAACGGGTATCGGCTATGCGTGGCGCTATATGAAAATATGCCACGTGGTCATACCCGGGAGACATGAGGCGCCCCCCCTTATAGGGGTAGTGCAACACCGTACCTATCCCCTGCACGAAGACCTTCTTTAGGGTGCCCTTGGCCAGCATCTCGCGTTCGCGCGCCTTACCAAGCGTCCCAAGATAAGCCACTAGCGCCCGCCCTTGCTTGTTGGGCTTAGCCGGCGAACCGTTAAACATCCAATGGTAGGCCGGCATTATGGACCAAGGCGCGATCATGCGCGGGTCGTAGAGGTGTACGTACTCCCAATCGGCCGGATGGTCGAGCGATTCCCGGGTAAGATCCGGACCCTTGCGGCGAGTACTCAAAAGATTGGGGTACTGATGCTTGTACTCCCAGGCCTTCGAGACCGCGCCGAAGCGCAGGGGGTCGTCTGCCACCGGCCGCACGAATTGGCTATGACAGTAATAGCAGCCATTGGCTATATAGATTTGGCGGCCTTTAAGCTGCAGTGGTGTCAGGAGGGCGACATGTTCGGTTTTCTTGTGGCCCTTGAGCTCGTGGTTGATATTGAACCACGGGGTCAAGCCGAGACCGATAAAGGCCAACAAAAAGAATCCGACACCTGCCACGAGCATGATGAACACTGCGCGTTCAATGCCTAATTTATGAGCATCCATGGGTCTCTTACCTCGCACCGGCAAGGACGGCCGGACTGTCGGTGGCCGGCTGCTTGGCGCGTGCTGTCACAATGAGATTGATGGCCACCAGAATGAAGCCGGTGAGGATCATCACGCCAGACAGCGTGCGACTAAGCCAGTAGGGCTGAAGACGGACAATGGAGTCCATCCAGGGCTTGCCGTAGCCCCAGTAATAGCCCTCGAGGAGGCCCGCGATCCAAAGATCGATGAACATCCAAGCACACCCCACGAAGGCAAGCCAGAAGGACCACTCCGACAAGGACTTGTTGAGCTCATTGCCGGTCAGTCGCGGCCACGCATAATGGATAAAGCCCATGGCAACGAATGTGCCGAACCCCAGGAGCGCCATGTGCGAGTGGCCGATCACCCAATCGGTAAAGTGGATCAGGGGCTGCTCGACCAACAGTGCTTGCAGGGGGCCTTGAGTACAAACCATGAGATAAAACACGGTCCCGCCGATAAGCCACCGCAGGGCAATGTTGTCCGCCAAGTCGCCCCACCGCCCCTTCATGGTCTTGTACACATTGTACAAAACGGTGTAGACGGTGAAGAACAGCATGAACGACGTCCCTTGGGCGATGTACTGGGCCCACATCGGTATCGGACTGTAGTAATAGTGGTGGATACCGACCAGTGGGTAAAAGAACGCGAGGCTCCAAAACCCCATGAGCGAAAGCGAATGGGAGTAAATGGGGCGGCGTAACATAACCGGCAGGAAGTAATAGATCATGGCGGTGGCAAGTGGCGTGACGACAAGACCCACGAGATCGTGGATGAAAAGCCCGCCGACCACGGCGCTTGCGATACCGGGGGCAATATAAGCCGGCACCAGCCCCCCCATGATCCAATTGAGCGTCGCCCATATAACAAAGCTCATCATATACCAGCTCGAGACGTACAGGTTTCGCTCTTGGCTCCGGAGGTAGGAGGCAAAGAAGTTGTAGGCAAGAGCGGCGTACGATATGAGCATGAGGATATTGATGAAGCTCGGGTACTCCATCCACACCACACCGAGGTTATGGCCTTCCATCAGCTGGAATATGCCCATGGCTACCATGGTGTTGTAGAAGTAGAAGTTGAACCAAGCGAGCGTGGGACTGGCTAATTTGACGCGGGTAAGGCGAGGAACCATGTAGTAAATGGCGGCTAAGAAAATATCGACGAACCAACCATAAGCTACTGTTTGGGTGTGGACGAATCGTAATCGTCCCCACGTCAGTTCCGGTATATTGCCGAGAAAATTCGGCCAGGTAAACTTTATCGCTACAAGTAGACCTCCTCCCACTATCAAATAAATCAACCAAAAAACAGCTGCCGCAATATGAGCTTTTATGAGCCGCGGTTCGATCAACGATTCGCCCGCAGCGAGCTCTTGTGTTTCGCTCCTCTTCATCCTCTTTTATCCCCAGATTTGGCTCAGACGTCATTGCCTCTGCGTTCTAGACAATGTCCTTTCATGGGGGCGCCTCGATAAGTACCCCCCTCCTTACCGCACTGCTCCTAACACACCTCCCATACCGAACTTCCGTGAAACGAAATGCCGACCCCGCTATACTAGCAGACAATTTACGGGATTTTAACCAGTCCGATCCAGTATGATGGCGCGTACGGCCGCTAAGGTCGGGGTCACTGTCAAAAGCTCGGTCGGACCACCCTGACGGATCGCCACATCCGGGTCTTTGAGCCCATGGCCTGTCACGGTACAAACCACGGTCGCACCCTCTTCGATGCGCCCGGCGCGCAAATCGTGGAGCGCGCCGGCCACAGAGACCGCCGAAGCGGGCTCGCAAAATATCCCCTCCTCGCGCGCCAAAAGCTTCTGGGTCACCAGAATTTCTGCGTCATCGATGGCCCCGAACCAACCGCGGGTCGCCTCTTTGGCCGATTGTGCCAAGGACCAGGACTGCGGGTGTCCGATACGGATCGCAGTCGCGATCGTCTCCGGATCGTCCACCATCTTTCCGGACACAAAGGGCGCCGCACCCGCGGCCTGGAAACCGACGAGTTTGGGTACCGCGCAGCGGCCCTGCCTTGCGTAGTCTCGGTAACCAAACCAATGGGCCGTAATATTGCCGGCGTTTCCGACCGGCAGATAGTGGTAATCGGGCGCGAAGCCGAGGGCGTCCACAACCTCAAAGGCCGCCGTTTTTTGCCCTTGTAGACGATAGGGGTTGACGGAGTTAACGAGCGTCACCGGAGTGCTTGCGGCAATCTCTTTGACAAGCTTCATGCCGGCATCGAAGTTGCCCTGGATCTGGACCACCACGGCCCCGTGAATCATGGCCTGACTCAGTTTGCCGAGCGCGATCTTTCCCTCCGGGATCAAGACAAACGCGGCAAGCCCGGCACGCGCCGCATAAGCCGCGGCCGAGGCCGATGTGTTCCCGGTCGACGCGCATATGAGGGCCTGTGAGCCGGCCTCCACCGCCTTGGTGACCGCAAAACACATACCGCGATCTTTAAAGGAGCCGGTCGGGTTCAAGCCCTCGAACTTCACGTAGATGGTGGCTTCGCGACCCGTGGTCTTCGTCAGGCGATCCAGGCGGATGAGTGGTGTGTCGCCTTCGCCCAAGGTAATGATGCGAGCGTCGTCTGCGATCGGGAGCCATTCACGATAGTGTGCGATAATGCCGGTGTAACGGGACATAGTCCTCCTAGTCAAACGCCTCGACACGCAATCTCCGGATCTTACCGGCTATGGCCGACAGGCCTTCGATACGGCGTATCGCCTCATCGACTTGCGCCTCGCGAACCTTGTGGATCAGCAAAATCACCGGAACAGTGCGGACCCCGGGATCGGGAACCTTCTGCAAAATCGCTTCGATACTAATGCCAAGATCCGCCAAGATCCGGGTGATGTCGGCCAACACGCCCGGGCGATCCTCAGCCTCGCAGCGCAGGTAACAGGCGGTTTCGACCTCGCCCATATCGAGGATCGGACCGTCCGATAGGGCATCCGGTTGGAAGGCCAGGTGCGGAACCCGCCATTGGGGATCAGTCGTCAAGGTGCGGACGACATCGATAATATCGGCGACCACGGCCGATGCCGTAGGCTCGGCCCCGGCGCCAGGCCCGTAAAACAAGGTCGAACCCACCGCGTCCCCATCGACAAGCACCGCATTCATGACCCCATCCACGCTGGCAATGAGCCGCCTCTCGGGGATCAGGGCCGGATGTACGCGCAATTCGATGCCGGACGCCACGCGCCGCGCAATGCCCAAATGCTTGACTCGATACCCCAACTCCCTGGCGTAAGCAATATCGACGGATTCCAGATCCCGAATCCCCTCGATATAGGTCTCGCTAAATTGCAACGGTATGCCAAACGCAATAGCGGCCAAGATCGTCAGTTTGTGGGCCGCATCTATGCCGTCAATATCAAAATGCGGATCGGCCTCGGCGTAGCCTAGCCTCTGGGCTTTAGCCAAGGCCTCGCCGAACTCGGCACCCTGCTCACGCATCTGGGTCAGGATGTAGTTACTAGTTCCGTTGATGATGCCGGCGACCCCGCGTATTCGGTTTCCGGCCAGGCCCTCCCGGATCGCCTTGATGATAGGGATGCCGCCGGCCACGGCCGCCTCGAAGGCGACCACCACCCCGCGCGCGCGGGCCGCGGCGAAAATCTCATTACCGCAAGTGGCGATCAAGGCCTTATTGGCCGTAACCACGTGCTTGCCGGCTTGAATGGCCCTCAAAATATAAGATCGCGCGGGTTCGATCCCGCCCAACATCTCCACCACAAGCTCGATCGAGGCGTCGTTTAGGATCTCCGACGGGTCCGTCGTCAACCGCTCGAGAGGCCACGGCACGGGACGCGGCTTCTTGGGGTCGCGCGTTAAGATCTTGACGATCTCGATCTGGCGTCCGGCGCGGCGCGCGATCTCTTGGGCGTTGCGGGTCAAAACCGACACCGTGCCGCCGCCCACCACCCCAAACCCCAAGAGACCGACCCGGACGGCGGTCACAAGGCGTCCCTAGCGGGAATGCCGACCCGTCGAAACATCTCTTTGATGGTTCTGACCGCTTGCCTGGTCCGATGCTCGTTTTCGATCAGGGCGAAGCGCACGTAGTCGTCGCCGTATTCACCAAACCCAATGCCCGGAGACACTGCCACCTTGGCTTCAAGGAGCAGGCGTTTGGAAAACTCGAGCGATTTCAGTTCGCGGAAGGGTTCTGGAATCTTGGCCCACACAAACATGGTCGCCTTGGGTACGTCGACATCCCATCCGGCGGCCTTCAGGCCATCGCACAACACGTCGCGACGGCTCTGGTAGCGGTCGCGGATATCGCTGACGCACTGTTGCGGGCCTTCGAGCGCGAGGATGGCCGCGATCTGGATGGGCGTAAACATACCGTAATCAAGGTAGGATTTCATGCGGGCCAGCGCTGCAACAAGCTCGCGATTCCCGCACATGAACCCCACCCGCCAGCCCGGCATATCGTAACTCTTAGACAGGGTGAAGAACTCGACTGCCACATCGGTGGCGCCGGGCACCTCAAGTATCGATGGCGCCTTATAGCCGTCGAACACAATGTCGGCATAGGCGAGATCGTGGATCACGAAGATCCCGTGGTCCCGCGCAACCGCCACCACTTTTTCGAAGAAATGGAGGTCGACGCATTGGGCCGTGGGGTTGCTCGGAAAATTGAGCACGAGCATCTTGGGTTTGGGCCAGCAGTTCCTGATGGCGATCTCGAGTTCCGCGAAGAAGTCACCACCGGGCACGAGCGGCACATGGCGGATATCGGCCCCGGCGATCACGAAGCCATAGGGATGAATGGGATAACTCGGGTTCGGTACGAGAATGACGTCACCGGGTCCGGTCGTGGCAAGCGCGAAGTGCGCGAGGCCTTCCTTCGAACCTATGGTCACGATCGCTTCGCGGTCCATGTCGAGGATCACGCCGTAGCGCTTTTCATACCAATGACAAATCGCCTGCCGTAACCGCGGGATACCCCGCGATACGGAATATCTGTGGGTATCGCCGCGCTGGGCCGCTTCGCAGAGCTTGTCGACGATGTGCTGCGGGGTCGGGTGATCGGGATTTCCCATCCCAAAGTCGATAATGTCTTCGCCGCGCTTGCGGGCCTCGGCTTTCAGCTCGTTGACTATATTGAAGACGTAGGGTGGTAACCTCTTTATGCGGGGAAACTGGTCCATGATCCACCTAGAGCGCACAACGGCGCCAACTCCCCGATATCTTGGGAATGATGTCTTGTATAGTGTCGCGGGACGCCAAACCCGGCTATTCGAAGCGGGAACATACGGGCGAAAACGTGCGCTGTCAATGTCAGCCGGAGGAATTTATGAAGATTCATCTCGATACGGGCGATGGACGACACTTTCTGATCAGGGCTTATGAACCCGGCTACCTCGTGGTGGGCGAGAACCGCTACGAGCGCAGCCTCATTTTGACGCCGGACCGCATTATCGACGACTGGCACCCCCAGTATCTTGATCAAGTGGATGGCGCGGCCATTCAGCAACTGGCCGATCTCCACCCCGAAATCGTTCTGCTTGGTACCGGACGCGAGCAAGGCTTTCCGCCTCCCCACTGCCTCAGCCCCCTGACGGATCTAGGCATAGGCGTCGAATGCATGGATACGGGGGCCGCTTGCCGCACCTATAACCTCCTGCTGGGCGAAGGCCGCCAGGTCGTAGCCGGCCTTTTGCTGGTCGACCCCCGACCGGTCCCGTAAGCGCTATCGAGACGGTCCTTCGCTAAAACAGGGCATCCATGGAATACCCGCCCTTTTCCAGCATCCCGCGCAGGCGTCTTAGCGCCTCTACCTGGATCTGCCGCACACGCTCCCGAGTGACGCCGATATCGGCCCCGACCTGCTCCAGCGTCGAAATGTCGCGGCCGTTCAACCCAAACCGCCGTTCCACCACCTCGCGCTGCTTTTCGTTCAGTTCCGAAAGCCAGGCCGCAATCTGGCCGTGAAGATCCTCGTCCTGGAGGATTTTTTCGGGGTCGGGGGTCCTTTCGTCGGCAATGGCGTCGAGGAGCGAGCGGTCTGGATCGATATCGAGGGGTGCATCTACCGAGGCCACGCGCTCGCTTAAGCCCATCATGGCGCGCACGTCCTCGATCGGCTTATCGAGAAGCAGCGCCACCTCCTCAGTGGTCGGCTCGTGATCCAGCTTTTGGGCCAGATACCGGGCCGCCCGGAGGTAGATGTTGATTTCCTTCAAAATATGGACCGGCAGACGGATCGTGCGGGTTTGATTCATAATGCCCCGCTCTATCGTCTGTCGTATCCACCAAGTCGCATAAGTGGAGAAGCGGAAGCCGCGCTCCGGGTCGAACTTCTCTACGGCGCGAATCAAGCCGAGATTGCCTTCCTCGATCAAATCGAGCAGCGCCAAACCACGATTCATGTAGCGCCGGGCAATCTTTACGACCAGGCGCAAATTGCTTTCGATCATACGCCCGCGGGCCGCGGCATCGCCTTTCAGGGCGCGGCGCGCGTAGTACACCTCCTGTTCGGCCGTCAACAACGAGGAAAATCCAATCTCACGTAAATAGAGCTGAGTCGCGTCGGCCTGGGGGCCTACGCCATCTTCGGGGTCGCGTGCCACTTCCGCAGTCGCCCCTACCTCTTCGCTTGCCTCTATGACTCCCTCGACCTCAGTCTCCGCTAGAGCATCCGGCTCCGGGGCTTCCACTACTCCTTCTTCAAGTTCCGATTCAGCCATGGTGGGTCCGCCCTCGTTATCTACTCGTGGTGGATGTGTGGGAGGTAACTCATGGGATCAACGGCAATGCCGCGCTTTCGGATCTCGAAGTCGAGTTCCACGCGATCGGTGCCGCTATCGCCCATGGTGGCAATGACCTGGCCTTGGTACACCATCGCCCCCTCCTTCACCTCAACTTGCGCATTGTGCGCGTAGGCGCTTAAGTAATGATTATTATGCTTTATGATAATAAGCTCACCATATCCTGGAAGTCCACTCCCCACGTAAACTACGCGACCGGCGGCGGCGGCCCGGATCGGTTCGCCGTAATGGCCGATAATATCGATACCCTTGTTTCCTGGTCGGCCGCTCATGGGACCTCGTCCGAAGGTATCGCGGACAGTCCCTTGGGCCGGCCAAATCCAAGATCGCACCGGGCGCCAACGCGGGCCGGCCGGGATGGGGGGTGAGGCAAGCGGCGGCGCCTGACGCGGCGCAAGCGAGTGTCCGATCGGTGACCTTCGGGCCGGAAGCGGACGACCGCCGACTATGGCAGGAACTTGGTGGTGCCTGGAAGGCGCAGGCGGCGCGCGATGCGGGCCCACGCCGACAAGCCGGATTCTCTCGCCGACCTCGATCCGATAAGGGCGCGGAATGTGATTTAAGCGGGCAAGCTCACGATAATCGTGGTCGGTCTCGAAGGCGATACTATAGAGGGTATCTCCCGGTAAGACCCGGTAGAACCGGCCGGGCGGTCCTGGGGAAGTACTGTCGTCTTGGATCGGTGCCGGTATCGTGGCCGAACATCCGCAGAGCAAGGCCAGAACCGCAATGAGCGTCGCTCTTTGCCAATGCACTACGCGATCTCGCCCGGGAGAAGTGGCACGAAATTGACCGCCTCAAGCCGTTCACATACCGCGGCCGCCCCCCGTCGCCGATACAGAAAAAGTTCTTGGCCCTCGACTCCTATGGGGACAATAAGCCGCCCGCCTTCCTTCAGCTGCGCAAACAGCGCCTCGGGAACCGAGCGCGCCGCGGCCGTGACCATGATCGCATCGAAAGGCGCCTCTTCCGGCCAACCTTCGTAACCGTCACTATGGCGACTTACGATGTTGGTGAGCCGCAGGGTCTGAAATCGGCGGCGGGCGGCCCGCAGGAGACCTCCTACCCGCTCTACGGTATAAAGGCGTCCCGCAAGTTGCGCCAGAACCGCGGCTTGGTACCCGGATCCGGTTCCGATCTCAAGGACCTTGTCGAGCGGACCTGTGGTACGTAAAGCGGCGGTCATGCGTGCCACGATATAGGGCTGGGATATGGTTTGCCCGTGCCCGATGGGCAAGGCGGTGTCTTCGTAGGCGCGAGTCGCCAAGGCCTCATCGACAAAGAGATGCCTTGGTACGGCGGCTAGGGCATCTAGGGTCTGGGTATCCCGCACACCTTGGTCCCGCACGCGTCCGATCAGCCGCTCGCGGGTGCGCGCCGAGGTCATGCCAGCCCCGCGTTGCGCCTTGGTCATAAGACCCCCCGACACCAGGCCCCGAGCGAGGCGAGCGCGGCATGCCGGGTGAGGTCGGCGTGGATGGGGGTCACCGAGACCCGCCGCGCCGACACCGCGTAAAAGTCGGTCCCTGGCCCCGCGTCGTCGGCCGCCCCGGGGGGACCCACCCAATAAATGGGGCGTCCCCGGGGATCCTGGGCTGCCACTACCGGTTCGGCCTTGTGGCGATGACCGAGCCTAGTCGCCTCGAAGCCTTGCAAATCCCCATAAGGGACATCAGGTACGTTCACATTAAGTACGGTGTCGGCCGGCAACATCTCGGTCGTCAAGGCCGCCAACAGGCGTTCAGTGACCCGGGCCGCGGTCGCCCAGTGCACCGGCTGAGCCGAGGCCAGCGAGACCGCGATGGCCGGCAAGCCCAAAAATCTCCCCTCCATCGCCGCCGCAACGGTACCGGAATAGAGGATGTCGTCTCCCAGGTTGCCGCCGTGATTGATGCCGGCTATGACGATATCCGGTTCCTGGTCCAAAAGACCTGTGATGGCCAGGTGCACGCAGTCGGTCGGCGTCCCGTCGACATAAAAGAATCCATTGGGGGCGCGATGGGCCCGCAAAGGGCGCAGCAGCGTCAGTGAGTTGCTGGCGCCGCTGCGGTCCCGGTCCGGGGCCACTACCGTCACGTCCGCCAAGCGGCCTAAGGTTTCGGCCAAACAGCGCAGACCTTCCGCCATATAGCCATCATCATTGCTCAGCAGGATGCGTCTCACGTGCTACTGCAATCTCGGCAAAGGTGAGAGAAATTCTTCCTCAAACGATTGATCCATCGTGGCTCCAAGATGCTGGGCAAATTGGTTGACCAGGCTCTGCTTTGGCGAGAAATCGACAAGGCGCGGGGCCTTAAAGACGTGTCGGGCCACC
>JAJYPQ010000114.1 GCA_021795255.1 Pseudomonadota bacterium | reverse complement strand
GATCCCCTTCAGTTCGCCGTCCGCGGCGGCCTTCATGATCGCGTGAACCTCGTCTTTGGTGGTAGCGCGCGCGGCCGTGAAGGTCAAATCGACGAGCGACACGTTGATCGTCGGAACGCGCACCGCGAAACCGTCCAGCTTGCCGTTCAGATCCGGCAACACAAGCCCTACCGCGGCCGCTGCCCCAGTTTTCGTGGGGATCATGGATTGGGTCGCCGAACGCGCCCGGCGCAAGTCCGAATGGTAGACGTCAGTCAAAACCTGGTCATTGGTATAAGAGTGCACAGTCGTCATAAGCCCGTGCTTGATGCCGATCTTCTCATGTAAGGGCTTGACCAGGGGCGCCAAGCAGTTCGTGGTGCAGGAGGCGTTGGAGATGACGGTATCTGTGGACTTTAAGACCGCGTGGTTGACGCCGTACACCACGGTCGCATCCACGTCTTTGCCACCCGGGGCCGAAATGATGACCTTCTTCGCGCCGGCCTTGATGTGAGCCAAGGCCTTTTCCTTACTCGTAAAGAAACCCGTGCATTCGTGGACGACATCGACATCCAGGTCTTTCCACGGCAATTGGGCTGGATCGCGATTGGAAACTACGCGGATCTTGTCGCCGTTGACCACCATGTAGTCGCCTTCGACGGAGACCTTGCCCTGAAAGCGGCCGTGAACGGTATCGTATTGGGTCAGGTGGGCATTGGTCTCGGCGTTGCCAAGATCGTTGATCGCCACGATCTGAATTTCCTTGTTGCGCCCCGATTCATACAAGGCCCGCAGAATATTGCGGCCAATACGGCCGTACCCGTTAATCGCGACTCTGATTGCCATCGGAACATCTCCCCTCTAAATGAAATATCTGGAATAGGCGCTACAAGGCGCGGCGGTAATCCCCGCCCGCGCCAAGGCGACCTTCAAAAGGATGCTATTTGAGCAACGCCGCCACGACCTCTGTCACATGTGCGGCCGTGAACCCGAAATGCTCAAACAAGGCCTCGGCCGGGGCCGATTCGCCAAAGCGATCAATGCCCACTACCGCGCCATCAAGACCTACGTATTTGCGCCAGAAACTCGTCACGCCCGCCTCAACGGCAACGCGCTTTCTGACCGCCTTCGGAAGCACCGCTTCGCGATAGGCCTCGTCTTGGGCGTCGAATACCTCCGTGCTTGGCATCGATACGACGCGGACGCGCCGACCCTTTTCGGTCAGGGCCTTATGCGCCTCCATGGCAATGCCTACCTCGGAGCCGGTCGCAATGATGATGGCCTCGGGCACGCCGGTGGTGTCGGCTAAGATGTACCCCCCGCGGCGCACCTGCTTTAAGGTGTCCGGAGAGCGAACCTGATGGGTCAACTTTTGGCGCGAGAAAACGAGACAGCTCGGGCCGTCTACCCGATACAAGGCCTCTTTCCAGGCAATCGCGGATTCGACCGCGTCGGAGGGCCGCCATACGGCCATATTGGGGATCATACGCAAGGTCGCCAGCTGTTCGACGGGCTGGTGAGTCGGGCCGTCCTCGCCAAGCCCAATGGAGTCGTGCGTATACACAAACACCACGCGCTGCTTCATGAGGGCCGCCATACGCAAGGCATTACGGGCGTACTCGGAAAACATGAGGAAGGTCGCGCCGTAGGGCACGAAGCCTTTGTGCAAGGCGATCCCATTCATGATCGCCGACATGCCGAACTCGCGGACTCCGTAATAGAGGTAGTTGCCGCCCGGGTTCTCGGCCGAAACCCCCTGGCAACCTGGCCAAATGGTGAGGTTCGAGCCTGCCAAGTCCGCGGAGCCACCCATCAGTTCAGGCAGTTGGGGGCCAAATGCGGCCAAGGTGTTTTGCGAGGCGTTACGCGAAGCGATGCTCGCCCCCTTGGCATCCATGTCTTTGATATAGGCGTCAGCGTGGGCCGCAAAGTCGGCCGGCAAGTCGCCCTGCATACGCCGGGTAAACTCGGCGGCCTCGGCAGGATAGGCCTTGCGATAGGCGTCAAACCGCTGTTTCCAGGCCTTTTCAAGCTCAGCGCCGCGCTCACGCGCGTTCCACGCCTTGGAAATCTGCTCTGGGACCTCAAACGGCGGGCTGGTCCAGCCAAGCCGTTCGCGGGCCGCGGCCACCTCCTTCTCTCCTAAGGCCGCGCCGTGGCTCGACTCTTTTCCTTCTTTATTCGGAGAGCCGAAGCCGATGATGGTCTGACAGCAAATGAGGGAGGGCTTGTCGGTCACCTTACGCGCCGCCTCGACCGCCGCCTTCACGGCCGTTGCATCATGGCCGTCAACGCGCGGTATCACATGCCAGCCATAGGCCTCGAAGCGCTTCGGGGTGTTGTCGGTAAACCACCCGTGAACCTCGCCGTCGATAGAGATCCCGTTGTCGTCATAGAAGCCGATGAGTTTACCAAGCCCCAGATGGCCGGCCAAGGAGCAGGCCTCGTGGGAGATGCCTTCCATAAGGCAGCCGTCACCCCAAAAGACATAGGTATAGTGATCGACTACGCTATGGCCGGGCTTGTTGTATTGAGCGGCCAAAGCCCGCTCGGCGATCGCCATGCCCACGGCGTTTGCCAGGCCCTGACCCAAGGGGCCGGTCGTCGTTTCAACCCCGGGGGCATAGCCGTATTCCGGGTGCCCTGGAGTCATCGAACCCATCTGCCGAAAGCGCTTCAGTTCCTCGATCGGCAAGTCATAGCCGGTCAGGTGCAGCAGGCTATACAAAAGCATCGACCCGTGGCCGTTCGAAAGCACGAAGCGGTCGCGATCCACCCAGGATGGATTGGCCGGGTTGTGCTTTAAGTAATCATTCCACAGAACCTCGGCGATATCCGCCATGCCCATAGGAGCCCCAGGATGACCGCTGTTGGCCTTCTGGACGGCGTCCATACTGAGGGCGCGGATCGCGTTGGCGAGTTCGCGACGACGGGGATCGACGTGACCGCCCCCCTGGGAATGGCTTTCGGGCTTTGCTGACATGATTAATCCTCAAAAAAACAGAGCGGTGCTTATTGGTAATGGCCAGATGCCGCTTTCAGCAAATGGTAAGCGACCAATAACTGCGTTAGGGCTAAGGGGTGAGATTTCAGCTTCTCACCCGTCGTGCCGGTGATCTCGCCTATACCGTCATGACGGAGATGGTGATGCTCTCCCGGAATATGCTTCCACAGCAAATCCTCGAGGCGCTTGGCCTTGTCGTTCGAGATCCGTCCATCGATCTCAAGCCGGTCGACCGGAAGACCCATGTCGCGGTCGAGTTCCATATGGATACCGTTGCCGCCTTGCCCAAGCACATCCGACAAATCCGGGTGCGGCAAGGTCGGGCGCAGTACCAAAGAGGCGTTCAGACGACTGCCGGTCTCCTCCTTGTCCGTTTCGGGTGGCCAAAAACATATGACCATATCGGCCCATTTCCGTTGCGGGCGAATAAAGGCGTCCGAGTCGGGCTCGCGCAGCTTCATTTCTTTGGTGACGGCCTCGGCGGTATGGCCGCGCTTTTGAGTGTCGCGCTTCATTTTCCAACGAAACCGAAGGTCCTCTGGCGGGGCCAGATACAATTTCACATCATAGGCATCGCGCATAGCCTTGGTCGAAAAGCCCAACAAACCCTCGACTACGATAAAATCCTTGGCCTCGACATAGGAAGGCGGATCAAAATCCCCGGTGCTGTGATTATAGTGGGGCTTGAGAATCGGCTTACCATCCTTCAGCAAGTTCAGGTGCTGCTCGATGATATCCATGTAATTACAGTCGGGGTGCAGTGCCGTCAGGTTCCGCTTCGCCCGCTCTACCCGGTTGTACTTATGGTAGTCGTCCGTGCAGATGATAGTGCACCTGTCTTCCCCGATAACCTGCGCGATACCGCGCGTAATCGTGGTCTTCCCGGCCGCCGAATCACCGACGATCCCCAGTAGGATCGGTCTCTTTTGCATCTCACTGCTCCTCGATCAGGCTAGACGGACCTGGCCGCTTCGCCACCGTCTGCCCCACCCATCGTTTGCGTTAAGTCGTGCTACCCAAAAAGCCGCCGTGCGCCCAACAAAAACCCCCTTGGTGGTCCACACTCTCACCAAAGGGGATAGGGGATCCTTCGCTGCCGACACCAGCAACGAACCCAACCACAATTTAGAGTCGGCCATTTTCCCTCACCTGCACCCCATTCGGCAATAGGCGTCTTTGAAACGCGGTCATGCATTGTGGTTTATCCACACCCGCCAAGCCTCGTAGAGATGGGCGGTTCTCGCCGCCACGGCCGAGGAACCAGCCAGGCTATCGTACCTCAAAGGCCCCCCTTCCAAGGTCGCCGCCACGCCGTTCACTTCCCGTAATATGAGGCTTCCGGCCGCGTAGTCCCAGAGCTTTTGGCCACCGTGGAGATAAAGCTGGGCCCGTCCGGCCGCCAGCCAACACCAATCGAGGGCGCAGGCCCCCAGGCTACGCTGCGAACTATAAGGGGGGTCGATGGCCACACGACCGGCGAGCCGCGGTGGGAGGCGCTTCAAATCGACGAACGCGACGCAGCGCCTTAAGGCCGGGGCATCAAGGGCTTTGGGTAGGGGCACGCCGTTCAGCCACGCGCCGCCTCCGTGAATGGCCGTAAAGCACTCCTGACGCGAGGGATCGTAGACCAGGCCCATGATCGGCTGACCATGGCGCAAAAGTGCCAGAGAAACCGCAAAAAACGGCAGGCCGTTGACGAAATTCGTGGTCCCGTCCAAAGGGTCCAGACACCAGGCCCCGCCTACGGCCGACAGCGCCGCGCGCTGCTCGCCTTCGCTCATCTCCTCGCCGACCAGTGAGAATTCGGGCCAAGAGTCGCGCAAACCGCGCTCAAGGCGCGACTGCATGCCGGTATCGGCGGCCGTCACCACGCTCCCGTCATCCTTAATCCGGACCCCACTCGACCCAAACCGAGGTAACAATTCCTCCTCGGCCGCCGAGCGCACGAGCCTTTCCACGACCTGAAGACCAGCCTCGCTCGCCGGATGCGGAGTCTCGCCCATCGTCAAGAGCCTCTGCGCTCCTTCCACTTGATCGAACACCCGATACTCGGAACTTGATCGCGGGGACCAAGACCTGTGGTAGCAACAAGCTTCATGGCCTCGAAAAGATCGCGTTTAGCCCCTACCGCTGGCTCTTTGCGGCTCGCATCGAGGCGCCCGCGATACTGCAACTCGAGATCGGCGTTATAGCCAAAAAAATCGGGCGTGCACACGGCCCCATAGCGGCCCGCGACGTCCTGGCTCTCGTCATAAAGGTAGGGGAAAGGGAAATGATATTCCTGTGCCACGCGCTTCATCTCATCAAAGGAGTCCTCGGAATAATCTGTAGGATCGTTTGACATGATCGCGCAACTCCCGATGCCGAACGCACGCAGCTCGTTCACATCGCGCACCAGCCGCTCCCGTATGGCCTTCACGTACGGGCAATGGTTGCAGATAAACATCACCAAAAGGCCATGCTCACCACGGACGTCTGCTAAGGTCATTATCCGACCATCGGTAGACGGCAGGCGAAAATCGCGCGCGGGCCGCCCGAAGTCGCAGATCGGGGTTTCCGTGCTTACCATAAACGCCTCACAAACTCAGTCAATCTATTCATGAGTGGGATTATGTCACACCTCAGGCAGTCGCTGTCTATACTGTGGGGAGGACGTAAGTCGCAGGATGCAGTAACGTTGGGAGATCGCTCATGCAAAGGGCACAAAGCGGCATTCGCCACCTCGCTTCGATTATCGCATTGCTTTTAGTGACCGCCACTTATTCGCAGGCCCAGGTCTTGAAGCTCGCGGTTCAACCTATCTTAAGCGAACGCGTCACCCAGAGGGCCTTCGCGCCGCTCGCCCGTTATATAGGGCAAGTGCTGGGACGCCCTTGCCGAGTAGTCGCCAACCCCAACTTCCTCGCATATTGGCAAATGATGCGCAAGCCGCATGAGTACGCCTTTATTTTAGACGCGGCCCATTTTACCGACTATCGCCTCACACACCTTGGCTACCATGTGCTGGTCAAAGAACCGGTCTTGAAGCAATACTGGGGCTACTGAGACCCTGATATACTAAGATATGCCTAACGCCCCACTCGTCGAACGCGACCTCAAGGTCCTCTGGCATCCCTGCACGCAGATGCATGACCACGAGACGATCCCACTTATCCCCATTCGCCGGGCTCACGGGGTTTGGCTTGAAGATTTCGAGGGGCGGCGCTATCTCGACGCCATCAGCTCATGGTGGGTTAACCTCTTTGGCCACAACCATCCCGCTATTAGCGAGGCCCTGAGGCAACAATTGGGAAGCCTTGAGCATGTGTTGCTGGCCGGATTTACGCACGAGCCCGCCATTTTGCTCGCCGAATCCCTCGTAACGCTAGCCCCCCCAGGCCTCACACGCTGCTTTTTCGGTGATAACGGCTCGTCAGCCGTCGAAATCGCCTTAAAAATGAGCCTTCATTACTGGAAGAACGTGGGCTGTGCTCGTAAGGTCTCGTTTGTGACACTGGCCCACTCCTATCATGGCGAGACGGTGGGCGCTCTATCGGTAAGCGATGTCGCTCTCTACAAAGAGACCTACGCGCCGCTCCTCTTCAATGCCCACATCGCGCCCTCCCCCGATTGTTCCCTGCGCGAACCGGGCGCGAGCTGCGCCGACCAAGCCCAGCGCGCCCTCATGGGCATGACGGAGATATTGGAAAGACACGCGGACACGATTAGCGCGGTCATCGTCGAACCGCTGGTCCAGTGTGCCGGCGGCATGCGCATGTACGACCCAGGTTACCTGAGAGGCCTACGCGAGCTGTGCGACCGATATGACGTCCACCTCATTGCCGACGAGATCGCAGTCGGCTTTGGGCGCACAGGAACGCTTTTTGCCTGCGAACAGGGGCCGATTCGGCCGGATTTCCTGCTCCTCGGCAAGGGCCTGACAGGCGGTTACCTCCCCCTCTCCGCCTGCCTTGTCCCCGAAAACGTGTATGCGGCGTTTTTCGCCGAATACCATACTGGCAAGGCCTTTCTTCATTCCCATAGCTACACTGGCAATCCTCTAGCCTGCGCGGCCGCGCTCGCGACCCTCGATATCTTCGCAAAGACCGACGTCATCGCGCGAAACCGGCTCTTGAGTACCGTGATCGGGGAGGCTTTGGCGCCACTTAAAGAACACCCCCATGTGAGTGAAGTCCGGCAAACCGGCATGATAGCGGCCCTGGACTTGGTCGCGGACAAGAGCCGCCGCCAAGCGTACCCGGCCGCAGAGCGGCGCGGCCTCGAGGTCTACCGGTATGGACTCGCCCACGAAGCGATCCTGCGCCCCCTGGGGGACGTCCTCTATTTGATGCCCCCCTACGTGATCGATGCGGATGAAATCAGACAGGTGGTGCGGACCCTGACCGCTGGGATCGACGCGGCCACCGGGGCCCAAAGCCGCAGGAATTGACCGCCGCCCTCAAGGGTATCTCGCCACAGGCTTATCACGAACTTAGGAAGGGATAGCTTAAGGGCCCGCCGAGGCCGCCGCCGACTCGTCATAAAAAAGACCCTTCAGGGCCTCGATGTCGGGAATCCCGACCCGCTTCGAATCGAGATCAAGAGATACGGCGAGGTAGGGGTGGACCGCATCATCGTCAGTCAGCAAGACCGCCGGCGTATCGATGGTCCGCGGCTGCGGCTCAGCGCTTGTGATAAGGGCAAAAAATTCAGTCGGCTGACGCCCTGGCAAAGGATAGAACACGACCAGGCGGGATTTCTCGCCAGGCGTCACGGGCAGCCCCCAAAACCTCGCCAGATCGCACACGGGAACCGGTCGTGAACGCCAATTCATCACGCCCAACAGCCAGTTCGGACCGAGCGGAAGGCGGGTCAATGTCGTTAACACACTGATCTCCGCGACAAGCGCGCTCGGCACGAGCAAAAAGCGATCCCCGACCGGTAAGAGCAGGCCATGAATCCGATTATTGGCCAAGGCCATCGCCGCCCTCCTGAGCTTGCAAATAGGCGGTAAGCGCTGCCGGCGCGAACACCAGGGTGAGCGCTGACGCCTGGATCGCTGCGGCGTAAAAAAGGTGTTGACCCTTCACGGGAGCGGGTCCGAGCGGCGTAAAGGGCTCAATTCGCAAGGCATCGGCCGGCAGTAGCCTCAAGTCATCAACGAGCAGACCGACCGGACGGTTCGAACGCGCGTTCAAGAACACGGCGCGGGTCCAGGCGCCGTTAGCTGTAGGCTGGAGATCCGCGTCAAGAATGTAGGCGAGCCACAGCACGCCCTGCAAACTCCGAATGGCGGCCGCGCGCGCTTTCTGATCAAGTTGCATATTCTCGCGCGGCTCTATCGACACATCCGGCGTATTGGGCATAAGAAAGGTATGGCCCGCAAACTTGAGTTCAAGGTAGTGACGGATGCCAGTGCTCATGGGCGTCCTCGGCGCAACAGGGTTTCAATCTCCTTACACAAATCGTCCTCTTGATAGGGCTTCCCAAGATAGACGTCTACCCCAAGACTCATGGCCCGTTCGCGATGCTTCATACCCGATCGCGAGGTGATCATAATGATGGGAATAGCGTTCAGCCTGGGCTCATCGCGAATACGTGACGTGAGTTCATAACCATCCATACGTGGCATTTCGATATCGACCAGCATGACGTCCGGTATGCGATCTCGAAGCTGCTCTAAAGCCTCGATCCCATCCTTCGCGGTCTCCACGTCATAGCCTTGCTTCTGCAAAAGGCGGCTCGTGATCTTGCGCACGGTCAACGAGTCGTCCACGACCAAAACATAGGGGCGCGCGGCTACTGGGGCTTCGACAGGCGCCGTCATGAGACGCAGACCGTCGCCTTCCGTCCAAAGGGCAGGAATATCGAGAATCAGCAGAACCCGTCCGTCGCCAAGAATAGTCGCGCCAAAAAGCCCCCGAATCTCGCCTAACTGCGGGCCGAGAGACTTCACCACCACCTCGCGCGTCCCCGAGAGACTGTCAACTGCGACTGCAATCTCACGGGCATCAAGACGCAACAGCAAAACCGGCGACTTGCGTGGAGGATTCGGCCCGCGCACAAATCCAAAGCGGGTGCCAAGATCCATGAAGGGGTAATCCTTGCCTCCATACCGCAATATCGGACGCTCCTGCAACAAAGCGTCTTGAATGGCTCCGCTGGGGGCCTCGACGATATTGATAATGGTCGCCAATGGGATCGCAAACAGCTGGTCGCCACAACCGACCACAAGCGCCTGCGTGATCGACAGGGTGAGCGGGAGACGGATAATAAAAGTTGTCCCGCGGCCGGCCGTGGTATCGACCGTTATCGCCCCGCCGAGCTTCTTCACCTCGCTATGCACAACGTCCATGCCCACGCCGCGCCCCGAAAGGTGAGTGATCTCCGATGCCGTAGAGAAACCAGGCAATAGAATAAATTGCATGACCTGTTCGTCGCTGACGACGGCCTCGGGAGGCACGAGTTTGCGTTCTATGGCCTTCTTGCGAATAAGCTCGATATTGAGGCCAGCGCCATCGTCGGAGAATCGAATGACGATTTCCCCGCTCTCTTGCATAGCCTGGATGGCGATAGTTCCTACCGCGGGCTTTCCTAGGCGTTGGCGCTCGCTGGCGGACTCGAGTCCGTGGTCGAGGGCGTTACGGATCATATGCTCAAAAGGCGCGATCATGCGCTCGAGAAGGTGTCGATCCAACTCCACGTCGGCGCCCGACAATACCAAATCGGCGCGCTTATTGATCTCCCGCGAAGTCTGGCGAACGATTTGCCGTAGGCGATGGCCCTGGGTCGCAAACCCCACCATCCGGGTGCGCATCAGACCTTCCTGCAGTTCCGTGTTTACGCGCGCCTGTTGCTGCAACACGGCCTCAGCTTGGCTTGCCACCGTGTCGAGCGTCCCGTGTAGGGTAACTAAGTCATGAAGATTTTCGGTAAGACCGCGCGAGAGTTGCTGGAGACGGGAGAACCTATCGAATTCCAGCGGATCGAACTCCTGCGCGGCGTTGCCTTCCCCGACCTCGCTACGAAAGACGATTTGCGATTCGGCCTGGATCTCAAGCTCGCGCACCTGTTCCCGGAAACGCTTGACGTTGCTGTTTAACTCGGCCAGATGCTCTCTCAGGCTAAAAACCTGCTGTTCCATGCGCGAGCGCGCGATACTGACCTCACCCGCATAGTTCACCAGCCGATCCAACAACGCTGTGCG
>JAJYPQ010000113.1 GCA_021795255.1 Pseudomonadota bacterium | reverse complement strand
CCGGGCTCCGCAGGGCAAGGTGCCAGGTAACGCCTGGGAGGCGCGAGCCTACGGAAAGTGCCACAGAAAATATACCGCCCGCTATGCGGGTAAGGGTGAAATGGTGCGGTAAGAGCGCACCGCGCCGGTGGCAACATCGGTGGCAGGGTAAACCCCACCTGGAGCAAGACCGAATAGGGGGACTATGACGCTGGCCCGCGTCGTCCCCGGGTAGGTTGCTAGAGGCGCTTGGCGACAAGCGTCCCAGAGGAATGACTGCCCACGACAGAACCCGGCTTAACGGCCAACTCCCACCTTTTCCCCCCTCCATCCGGCTTTTGGCCACCCTTTGTGGCTCATGATAGCCCCTTTCGTCTCCTTTTTGCGGCTCATGCTTGACTTCGCTTTTCCCGCGTCACTATAGTGTCACGAAGTGGGTAAATGTGGGCATTTGTGGGATCGGGTGGAAGGGGAGATATGTTTCGCGGAGTAAACAGCATCAGTCTCGATAGTAAGGGACGAATTGCTATTCCGACTCGGTATCGGGAGGGTCTCCTTGCGCGCTGCGCCGGCCAGCTGATCATGACCGTCGATCGCGACCACTGCTTGTTGCTTTATCCGCTTCCCGAATGGGAGGTCATTGAGTCAAAACTCGTGCGTTTACCAAGTTTCAATGCCCAAACCCGACGCCTGCAGCGGCTCTTGATCGGGCACGCGACCGAGTGCGACATGGATGGCGCTGGTCGGATTTTACTACCGGCTCCTTTGCGTGAATTTGCCGCGCTGGATAAGGATATCATGTTGATTGGACAGGGTAATAAGTTCGAGTTATGGAATCAGGACACATGGAACGAACGGCGCACAGAGTGGCTGGCGGCGACCGACAACGAGGAATTGCCGGCTGAGTTGCAGTCCTTGTCGCTGTGACGGGCGAGGCGCATCGACCGGTGTTATTGGCCGAGGCGCTGGACGCCCTTGCTGTGAAACCGGATGGCCGATATTTGGATGCTACCTTTGGCCGGGGCGGTCATAGCGGGGCGATTGTGGCGCGGCTTGCGCCAGAGGGTCGGCTGCTTGTCATGGATTGCGACGAGCGGGCGATCGAGGTAGCAGCGCGGCGTTTTGGTGAAGACCCGCGCGTTGCGATAGGAAAAGGGCGGTTCTCTATGATGGAACGTTACCAAGAGAACGCAGGTGAGCAGGGAGGCTTTGATGGGATCTTATTCGACTTGGGGGTTTCTTCGCCCCAGTTTGACGAACCGTCTCGCGGATTTAGCTTTCGGCATGAAGGGCCGCTCGACATGCGGATGGATCAGCAGTCCCGACCTACCGCTGCGGAGTGGTTGAATGCCGCTGACGAGTCCGAGGTTGCGCGCGTATTGCGCGAGTTCGGGGAGGAGCGGTATGCGCGCCGTATCGCTCGCGCTGTTGTGAGTACCCGAGCCTTAACGCCGATTACAACCACAACTCAGTTTGCTGCCCTTGTCGCCCGCCATATTCCCCGACGCGAGCCAGGACAAGATCCCGCCACCCGGTGTTTCCAGGCGTTGCGTATTCTCGTGAACGACGAGCTAGGCGAGCTTGCGCGCGCCCTCCCTATGGCCCTGCGCTTGCTGCGGCCTGGTGGCCGGCTCGTGGTGATCAGCTTCCATTCGCTAGAAGACCGTCTTGTGAAGCAGTTTTTGGCTGGCGAATCCCGCGGGGATACCTATCCCACACGACTCCCGGTACTGCACAAGGCCTTGCGCCCGCGGATCAAAATTATAGGGAAGGCGGTCCGTCCGAGTGCGTCCGAGGTTGCCCACAATCCGCGGGCCCGCAGTGCCGTACTGAGAACTGCCGAGAGTCTGGGGGCGATTTATGACTAAGAACGCCCCCCGGCTTTGGCTGGCCGCCTTGTTCATATCCTCACTCGCACTTGTCGACATTCGCAGTCGCTACCTCTTACTGTTTGCGCACGAACAACGCCTGATGAGCCAAAAGGACGCCTTGCATGTGGAGTGGGGCCGACTGTTGCTTGAACAAGGCACGCTCGCCGAGCACCGCCGGGTTGATCGTATCGCGCGCCGCAAGCTGGGCATGATCATGCCCGACCCGCGGCGCATTATGCTGCTTTATACAAGACCGAACCGGATCCCATGAACGCGCGCGCGCGCCATTTCACAGCGATATCTCCTGCGGGATGGGGGCGGTCGACTTTTGTCTTGCTTGTCATGCTGTTGGCCCTCGGCCTCATGGTGGTCCGCGCCTTTTTTCTGCAGGTCATTGATGCCCCATTTTTGCGTCACGAGGCTCGGCGTCAGCAGATCGAGACTATCCAGGAAGAGGGGCATCGCGGCATGATTCTTGACCGCCACGGCCGCCCCCTTGCCATCAGTACCCCGGTCGATTCGCTGTGGGCCAATCCGCAGATACTGATCAAGGAACCGGCCACTTGGCCGCGTTTGGCAGCGGCGATCGGCTGGTCGCTTTCGACCTTTAGGCAAACTCTGACCGACGAGCGGCATGAGCAATTTATGTATTTGCGGCGCCAAGTGGATCCGCAGTTTGCCGAGAGCGTCCTCGATCTCCGTATACCGGGCGTTGCTTCGCAACGCGAGTATCGGCGCTATTATCCCACCGGTGCTGTGAGTGCCACTCTGGTTGGTTTTACCAACATCAATGACCAAGGCCAGGACGGGGTCGAGCTCGCTTACAACTCTGAACTCAGTCCGCGACCGGGCCGGGCCGTCGTGATCCGCGATGGCTTGGGTCAGCCGATCGCCCTGCGTCAGGGAACCCATCCGCCGCAGCCGGGAAAAAACCTCGTATTAAGTATCGACCAGCGCATCCAGTATCTCGCGTATCGGGAACTCTTGAAGGCCGTGCGCTACCACGACGCTAGCAGCGGAAGCGCTATCGTGCTGGATCCGCACACGGGCGAGGTGTTGGCGCTCGCCAACGTTCCGAGCTTTAATCCGAATACCCGCAGTGACCTGAATAGCGCCTACTACCGAGACCGAGCTGTGACCGACGTGATCGAGCCGGGCTCATCGCTTAAGCCGTTTACGATCGCCCTGGCCCTTCAGAGCGGTCGAATCGTTCCCCATACCTTGATCAGTACCTCGCCTGGTAGTTATTGGGTTGGTCCCGACAAAATCAGCGACGTGGGCGATTTTGGTCTCATCGATGTCTCGCACGTAATCGCCGAATCGAGCAATGTGGGAGCGTCGAAGATCGCCTTGACGACCCTTACCCGGCGCGCCATGTACGATAATTTTCTCAGACTCGGCTTTACCCACTTCACCCACAGTGGCCTACCGGGCGAGTCGCCCGGGTTTCTGGCGCCGCCTGACACCTGGGAGCCGATCCAGAAGGCGACCTTATCCTTTGGCTATGGAATCTCGGTTACTCCGCTTCAGCTCGCTCGCGCCTACACCGTTTTTGCCAACGGCGGTATCCTCGAGCCTATTACTATCCTGAAGACAAAAGGTCCAGTGAAAGGACGACGAATTTTTTCATCAAAGGTTGTACGCGAAATGCGCCATATGTTGGAGCTCGCGGCAAGCCCTGTCGGCACGGGCGCTACGGCCGATATTGTCAATTACCGAGTCGCGGGAAAGACCGGCACTGCGCATATTGCCGATAGAAAAGGCTATCATCGTCATCGCTATGTGGCTTCGTTTGCTGGGTTTGCTCCCGCCTCTCATCCACGACTGGTCATGGTCGTTGTGATCCGAGATCCCCAAAAGCACGGATACTATGGAGCTGAATGCGCCGCTCCTGTGTTTCAAAAGGTCATGACCGGCGCGCTGCGTATTCTCAATATTCCGCCGGACAATCCTGTCACTATGATGGCGCGTGCCCGGACGACCGTGCCATGACTCATAGCCCCTTAATGCTCAAGACCTTGTTGGCGGGCTTATGCGAAGTAAGCCGCGACATCGACCGGCCTATCACGGCCCTGAGCTTGGATAGTCGCACTGTCATGCCGGGATCTTTGTTCATGGCTCTGCCCGGAAGTAAGCAGGATGGCCGACGGTTTATTGCTGATGCTGTGGCGCGCGGCGCGGTCGCTGTCCTGAGCGCGAGTGACGCCCCTGGCCGCTTGGGTCAGGTACCGATCCTCTCCTGCCCTTCCCTGCGCGAACTCGTTGGACCGATTGCCGACCGGTTTTATGGCAGCCCCTCTCAAGGGCTTTCGATTATAGGGGTCACGGGCACGAACGGGAAAACGACCACTACTCACCTGATTGCTCATGCCTTGAATACGCAGAGCCCCTGCGCCCTCATCGGGACGTTGGGAAACGGCTTCCCCGGCGCCCTTTTGCCAGCCGAGCGGACGACCCCGGACGCTATTGCACTACATCGTTGGCTAGATCGGTTCCGGAGAGAGGGTGCGCGGTCGGTGGCTCTGGAGGTCTCGTCGCACGCCCTAGACCAGGGGCGGGTGGGCGGTGTGCAATTTGCGGGCGCTGTTTTTACGAATCTGACCCGCGACCACCTTGATTATCACGGCGACATGCATCGCTACGGGGAGGCGAAGGCCTTGCTCTTTAAGGTCTCCAATCTCCCGTTTGTGGTCCTGAACGCCGATGACCCCTTTAGCACTGTTCTTAAGGATAGGGTCCAAAGTGGGACGCGTTGCTGGTTTTACGGTTCGTGCGGGGACGTCCGAATTGAAGATGTGAGGGCCAGCCCCTCTGGCCTTACGATTGACTTTGCAACCCTTGAGGGTCGGGCGACGCTGAAGAGCTCTTTGCTTGGGTACTTTAATGTTCACAATTTGGCGGCTGCTCTCACGACACTTCTTGCGCTGGAATGGCGCCTTGATCATGCCCTACGCGTTTTGGGGGAGGTGGCGCCCATTCCCGGGCGTATGGAAAGGTTTTCAGTGCATTCGACCCAACCTCTTGTGGTAGTTGATTACGCCCACACCCCGGACGCCCTTGAAAAGGTGCTAGTAGGCGCCCGCGCCCACGCCCAGGGTCGTGTGATCTGCGTTTTTGGCTGTGGCGGCGATCGTGATCGCGGTAAGCGGGAATTGATGGGGACTTGTGCAAGCTGCTTCGCCGATTATTTGATTCTTACCCATGACAATCCTCGCCACGAGGATCCGGATCAGATTATTGCCGATATCCTGCGTGGCGTGCCCGAAGAAGCGCAGGCGCGGCTTAAGGTGGTAGGCGACCGTAAGGCCGCCATTGTTTTGGCTTTACAGAGCGCGGGTCCCAGGGATGTCGTCGTGGTTGCGGGTAAGGGACATGAAGAATATCAGCAGTTCGGTGACCGTTGCGTCCCTTACAGCGATCGCCAAACGGTACGACGGCTGTTGGAGGTGGCATGCTCACCCTAAGCGAGATTGCAGCGGCTGTGGGTGGCCGGGTAGCAGGACCGCCTTGCTCGATTCACGCCGTCGTCACAGATAGCCGAGCTATCACGCCTGGATGCCTCTTCGTGGCGCTGCATGGGGAGCACTTTGACGGCCACCAGTTTGTGGGCGAGGTCGCTCGCCACGGGGCCGCGGCCGCACTTGTTGATCGCGAGCCCGAGCCGGGATGGCCATCCTCGGTTCTTGTTCCCGATACCCGGGCCGCGCTCGGTCGCTTGGCCGCCTATTGGCGGCGCCAATCGAAGGCCAAGGTGATCGCGGTCACGGGGAGTAACGGGAAGACGAGTGTGAAGGAAATGACCGCTCAGATCCTATCCCGGGCCGCACCCAGTATTGCGACCGAAGGTAACCTCAATAATGACATTGGCATGCCATTGACCTTGCTGCGCTTGCGTGCGTCCCACCAATACGCGGTAGTGGAGATGGGCATGAATCGGCCGGGCGAGATCGCAAGCTTGGCCGCCATTGCCGCACCGGACGTGGCCTGTGTGACGAATGCCGGTCTCGCGCATTTGGCCGGTCTCGGGTCGGTGCAGGCGATCGCGGAAGAGAAGGGCCAGGTCTACGCGGCATTATCGGCGCGCGGGGTCGCGGTTGTGAATGGCGATGATCCGTTTGCGGCCTATTGGCGCGGGCTCGCCCCGGGGCGGGTCGTAACCTATGGGCTTCAGGCCGGAGCCGACGTGAGCGCGACCTATGTTCTCAGTCGTACCGGAAGCGAGTTGATGCTGAAGATCCCGAGCGCCTCAGCGCCCCTGCCCGTGAGTTTAGCCGTTCTTGGGCGTCACAACGTGGTAAACGCCCTGGCAGCGGCCGCTATCGCTTTTGCTTTGGACGTTCCGGGGCAAACGATCCGCGACGGCCTGACCGCGGCGCGGCCGGTACACGGGCGCTTGGAGACAGGTCCCGGATATGCCGGTTCTTGTCTCATAGACGATACCTACAACGCCAATCCCGATTCCGCCCGTGCGGCTCTCGATGTTCTGGCGCATTTATCGGGCGAGCGTTGGTTCGTGTTGGGCGATATGCTCGAATTGGGCCCAGACGCGGCACGTCTGCACAGCGTCTTTGGCGAGGCCGCGGCCCACACTGGTATCGACCATCTGTTGACGTTCGGTGATCTTGCGTTCCATGCGAGTCGCAGCTTCGGGGCGCGTGCCCGACATTATCGCGATATCGATGAATTGATAGCAGAGGTGAAGCCGGTCCTCCATAAGGGCGCAGTCATTTTGGTCAAGGGGTCGCGGAGTACACGCATGGAGCGCGTCATAGCGGGCCTCCGTGATACGGGAGGGCATAATGTTTCTAGTCATCTATAGGCTGCTTGCCCATGCCGGCCCCAGTTTTTTTATGGCCCGTGCACTGTTTGCCTTGTTAACGGCATTTGGAGTCGGTCTGGTCGCAGGGCCGGTGATGATTCGGCGCCTGAGCCTGCGTCTTATTGGCCAGACCGTCCGCAAAGATGGCCCGCAAACTCACTACCAGAAGGCGGGGACGCCGACGATGGGTGGCGTTCTGATGCTGGTTGCGATTACGGCGTCGACTCTTTTTTGGATGCGTCTTGCGGATAAGGATACGTGGATAAGTCTCATGACGCTTCTCGCCTTCGGCCTTATTGGCTGGGCGGACGACTACATCAAGCTACTCCACAAGAATCCGCGCGGGATCGGCGCCAAGGCCAAGTTCCTAGCCCAGATGCTAGCGTCGATCCTGGCGGTTGCCGCCCTTTTAATAGATGCTCACAAGGGTCCTGAAACAGGGTTTTACATCCCTCTTCTCCATCAGCCACTTATACCATTAGATGCGTTCGCCTTTCTTTTCCTGGGATTCTTAGTCGTGACCGGCAGTAGCAACGCTGTGAACCTCACCGATGGCTTGGACGGTTTGGCCGCGTTCCCGACGAGTCTTGTCGCCTTGGCGCTGGGAGTATTGGCGTACGTGGCCGGATCCCCTCATATCGCCGCCGCAGTCGGCCATCCGTACATTCCTGGCGCCCGCGATCTCGTGATTTTTTGCTGTGCCATAGTCGGCGCCGCTCTCGCCTTCCTTTGGTTTAATGCCTATCCTGCGCAAGTTTTCATGGGGGATGTCGGGGCGCTCGCCTTGGGGGCGGCCCTGGGTATTGTCGCGGTTGTGATTCGGCAAGAGATTCTTCTCTTCATTATGGGCGGCGTGTTTGTGGCGGAAACCGTTTCGGTAATGCTGCAGGTGGGGTCGTTTAAGCTCACCGGCAAGCGTATTTTTAAGATGGCCCCCTTGCACCATCACTTCGAGCTAAAGGGGTCGGCGGAATCGCACGTCGTCATCCGTTTTTGGATCGTCACGTTTCTTTTGGTGTTAACCGGTCTCTCGACACTGGGGGCGCGTTTATGACGCGCCAGGCGGTGGTAGTCGGATTGGGGGACACCGGCCTGTCCTGTGTTCCCTATCTCCAAGGCGCCGGCTACGCGGTGTCTGTCTGTGACAGCCGCTTAAGCCCCCCGCTCCTCGCGGTTATGCGTGAGACATACCCCACCGTCTCGGTGCTGACCGGACCGTTCCGAGAGGACCAATTTCTAAGCGCAGATATTCTGGTCGTGAGCCCTGGCGTGTCCTTGAAGGAACCGGCGCTTAAGGCCGCGGCCCAAGGCGGGGTCGCGATAGTCGGGGATATCGAGCTCTTTGCGCGCACCTGTGATGCCCCAGTCATAGCCATTACCGGATCAAACGGAAAAAGCACGGTTACAACCTTGGTTGGCGATATGCTCCGCCAAACGGGTCTGCGAGTCGAAGTAGGCGGCAATATCGGCGTACCGGTTCTCACGCTTTTGGACCGCCCGACGCCGGACGTCTATGTCCTCGAGCTGTCGAGTTTCCAATTAGAGACGACATCAAGTTTGAATGCGCGGGCCGCGACCGTCCTGAATGTCACTCCCGACCATATGGATCGGTATGACGACTTGGTCGAGTATGCCCACGCTAAAGCTCGGGTCTTTGCCGGTCTCGGACGCATGGTCATCAACCGTGAAGACCCGCTGGTGGGCGCCATGGTACGGACTGACCGCGAACTCGTGTCGTTTGGCCTCGATCATCCCCTGGGGCACGATTTTGGCCTCATAACGCGTGGCTCGGACGTGTGGCTTGCGCAGGGTAAGCAGGCGCTCATGCCCGTGGCCGACATTCCGCTGTCTGGAAAACACAACCTTGCGAACACGCTTGCGGCCTTCGCTCTGGCTACCGCCTTAAGTCGGGATACAACGGCGATGGCGGCCGCTGTTCGGGCGTTTCGCGGACTCGCGCATAGGACCCAGGTGGTAGGTTGTCGGGACAACGTAAGCTGGATAAACGACTCAAAGGGGACAAACGTGGGCGCCACCGCGGCAGCTCTCGCCGGTCTTGACGGCCGTGTAGTGCTTATCGCCGGCGGCGATGGAAAGGGGGCCAACTTCTCGGCCCTCGCACCCATCGTGCGCGACAAGGCCCGCGCGGTCGTGCTTATTGGGCGCGATGGTCCGCAGCTCGCTGCGGCCTTAAAGGGCTGTTGTCCGCTGCATTTCGCTCGTGACATGGATGAGGCCGTGCAGATCGCGCAGCAGTGCGCGCGCGCAGGGGATCACGTTTTGTTGTCTCCAGCCTGCGCGAGCTTTGATATGTTTCGTAATTACAGCCACCGGGGCGATGTCTTTACCGCCGCCGTGCAGCGCCTGATCCTGGATCCGCGAGGAGGCGCGCATGGCTGAGGTTTACGAAGTCGGCGCTAAGCGCCGGGTACCGCCGCTCGATCCCGTACTACTCTATGTGGTACTGGCGCTTTTGGCCCTGGGGTTAACGATGGTCTATTCTGCCTCGGCCTTCGTCGCGGCCCAGCGTACTGGTCACAGTGCGTACTATCTGCTGCACGATTGCGTTAATATCGGCATCAGTCTCGTGGCGTTTGTACTGGTAGTGCAGATTCCCATGGGCTTTTGGCGTCGTGTGTCCCCCTATCTCTTGATCATTGGCCTTTTTGGCCTCGTTATGGTGTTGATTCCGCATGTCGGGGTGCGTGTGAACGGATCAGCGCGCTGGCTCTCGCTCGGCGTCGCCAATCTCCAGCCGTCGGAATTCCTAAAACTCTTTCTGGTGCTGTACCTGGCCGGCTACCTCGTGCGCCGCCAAGACCGATTGAGCGAGTTCACCCACGGCATTTTGACCGTGGCCACGCTTCTCATGGTGACGGGGGTCTTGTTACTGCTCGAACCGGACATGGGCAGCGAGGTGATTTTGTGGGCCGTGGCCTTTGGGATGCTCTTTGTTGGTGGCGTCCGACTTTCGCACTTTATCGCGGTGCTTGTCGCCGGTCTCGGGGCCGGTACGGTGCTGATCGTCGCCTCACGCTATCGCGAACGGCGCATTATTGGTTTTTTACACCCCTTCGCTCAGGCTAAGGGTAATGGTTATCAGTTGGTCCAGTCCCTCATGGCTTTTGGACGCGGTGGCTGGTTTGGGCGCGGGCTGGGCCTTAGTCTCCAGAAGCTCTATTACCTTCCAGCGGCTCATACGGATTTCCTGTTTGCCATTATCGCCGAGGAGTTTGGCTTCGTGGGTGTTCTCGTGGTCGCGGTGCTATTTGCCGTATTCATCGTCCGGGCCTTCCAGATCGCCGAGGGCGCCCGCCGTTACGGCGATCTTTATTCGAGCTTTGTGGCGCAGGGGATCGGGATTTTGTTAGGGCTCGAGGCGATTATTAATATGGGGGTCAATATGGGTGTCTTACCCACCAAGGGCTTGGCCTTACCCCTCCTGAGCTATGGTGGATCAAGCACCCTCATGAGTTGTGTTGCAACGGCCCTTTTATTGCGAAAGATC